>NZ_LZPK01000358.1:0-33169 GCF_001729375.1 Methanosarcina sp. A14
ATCGGTTTGTTAAGCTACAAGCTGACTGATAATTTTAGCATCAAAGAAGCTGGCAAATGGTTAAATCAAAAAGAAATTCTGGATGTCTTAAACCTTGAAAGTTTTCACGAAAGAGTTCTTTACAGAACTCTTGAGCTTTTGGGACGTAACAAAAAGGAAATTCTGTGTGATATTCTGGACTCTCTATTTTCTACTTATGGTTTTGAAGAGACGAACATAAACCTGGATTGGACGAGTATAGTTCTTCACGGGACTAAAGCCAACCTTGGTAAATTCGGATATAGCAGAGATCACAGACCTGACAAGTTGCAGATAACAGTTGGAGTGAGTGAGTTAAAAGCTGTCATAGATAACAAAAAGCTTCCTAAGAAATTCAGAGTAAATAATGAGTTGATTGAGATTAATTACTCTTTTAGAACTAAGCTCGAAGAGCTTAGTGACGAGGAAGTTATAGAACTATTGAAAGCTTCACTGATTAATGGGAGAGAAGGATTTTTCGGTCTGAAATCAAACAGAGATTTGACACTTGAAGATGCGTTGATAACATACAGAAAAAAGGATTTTATTGAGAAATATTCCATTCATTGAAGAACGAAATCAACATTAAACCGTTGAGAGTGTGGTCGGATGATGGCATTTATGGAGCGATTATCCTTGGGTTTATCGCTCAATAATTCATATCGCTGATGCGATATGAATTTGAGGACCTAAAACACATATCTACAAAATTCATTAAAAAAAGCTTGAAGAATTTGACACTTACAGTCAAGTTCAAGATAAATGGAGTCAAAAATTATATTGTTGCGAATTTTGATCGGATCAATAGCTTGATAGTAGCAAAAATGAATGGAATTACATAGAATATATAACAAATTTTTATAAACTTAAACAAATTGTCAAGTCCATTTGGGATAAAAAAGAAGGGAAATAGTCAGTACCAATTAGTGGATACTGTCAAAGTCAGGATGAATAGTGCAAGGAGTACAGCTTGCAGTCCCATGAACTTGAAAATTGGTACGGAGTGTTTTATTTTTGCTGACAGCTCATGCAAAGTTCCTGTAAAATAGATTGCAATTACAGGATATCAGGCAGAAAGTTTATCTTTAAAAGGTAAATTCTTTATAACTTGAATTAAAAATAATTTATAATGTTTCAGATTGTCCGAAAACCCAGATCTTTCTCAGTTCTATTTTTTCTTGTAATGCTTAGTGTCTTTTTTATTTTTCCAGCCCCTGCCTCTGGACTGACCGAAGTGGAGGCAAATCCTGTTAACACACCTCAGAGTGCAGTCGTGCTGATTGTAGACGGTCTAAGTGCACCTTTTATCTATCCTGAACTTACGCCACATGCACTCGACGGCACACCCCTTGAAAAAGCCGAACTTGAGAATATACCGGAAATAAGTAAAGAGAGCGCAAGGGTTCTGGAATTCCGAGCACCTCAGACTTTTACCGAAGGAGGACATTCTGTCCTTGTCACAGGAAATCCGGGTGCAGACAGTGAACTTGTAAGCTTTAAAGATGCCACTGTTTTCGATATTCTACACAGGGAAGGCTATCTCTGTATTGCGGTTATGGAAAGAGGGGATTCCTGGTCAATCCGTGCCGAGCAGGATGTTATTCTCAGGGATGAAAATAACTCCATAAATAAAATAAAAATTATTCTCGAGCAACACGAGCCTTCCTCTGACAATCCAGAGACACCTGAAGGGCTTTTACAGGTTATGGAAGAAGCTGCTGACAAAGCTCCCGGATATGTCACATCAAAAGAGACACGGGAAAAGTATAGTGGATATAACCGATGGGGAGTCGAAACTGCGTGCAATATTGTTAAGTATATGGCCAGAAACAAACCGGAACAAAAATACTTGCTCACTATTAATGTAGGCGCTGTAGATTCAAGCGGGCACCACCGTGATAATTATGGGTATATAGACTGCATCGAATGTCTTGATAACGATATTTCCTCACTTTATGAGCTCTGCAAGAAAAATGACCTTGCCTTTGTACTGACAGCAGACCATGGAATGGGCTTTTCCAAAGATGATTCCAAGGGTGGACACCAGTCCAAAAAATTTACGGATACAGATGAAGCACAGCTCGTTCCCCTTATAGTGCATACCCAGGACGTTGAAAGCGGAATTATCAGGGGAAAGCACGGTCAGGAAGACTTTGCTCCAACGTTGCTTGGAGTTCTTGATATTCCAGACCGGCCAAGGTTTGCAGAAGGGAAACAAATCCTTTTGACAGACCACGTAAACCTGAAGGTAGAGCTTCCGGAAAAGGGTTCTGTAGAACTCAGGAAGAATGGGAATGGGAAAGACGGAAACGTAAAGGAAGGAAACGTAAAGGATGGAAGTATTGTAGCTTCCCTGCAACATGATGACGAGTTCCTCTTCCTTGGGCTTGAGCCGGAAAGCACCTATACGGTCAGTGCTACTCTTGATTCCGGAAACAGCCTTGAAGAACAGGAAAAAGAGCTCACTCTTGAAACCGACTCGGTACTGGAATTCACCGAAAAAGGGCAGAAAATCGAAGAAAGTAGTGAAGAAAGTTCAGAATCAGATTCAGGTTCTGGAAAAAATTCTACTGCTGGGTTCTCAAAAAAGGAATCTGGAAAATCTAATTCGAGCTTAACGCACCTGATAGGATACCTTTTGATAGGATTGGTCAATCTTGTAGGAATTGTGATTATTGCAAAGATCCTGAAAAAAAGCTGAAGAGGCGTTTACCACGCTTTTTCCTGCTTTTTCGCTCAAGCCTTTTTTCAAAAAGGTTGAAAAAAAGCTGAAGAGGCGTTTACCACGCTTTTTCCTGCTTTTTCGCTCAAGCCTTTTTTCAAAAGGCTTGGTAAACATTTCCAAGGGCTTCCCTAAAAGTGACATCGACATCTTCCACGTGTGCAAACATGGGTCCTTTCCTGAGTTCATTTATATAAAGTTCCACAGCTTCAGGTCTGCCTTCGGCAATGACAAAAACCCTGCCGTCTCTTAAATTTTTGGGGTTAGATTCTACACCCAGACGCTGGGCTGCGTTTCTTGCAAATCTTCGAAAACCCACGCCCTGTACCCTTCCGGATACAAGGATTTCCGCCCGTACAGTTTCTTCAGAGGTCACAAATGGCTATTTTGAATAACCCTGATTTATAGTTATGGTTAGTTCTGATGGGGAAATTCGAGAGATAGTGGATTTTGGATATAAAAAGAGGCGAAATATAAGGGAAAAAGTACATTCAATTTTTCGTCTGAATCACCATGTTCAGAGTACAACATCTAGGACTAAATATTATCTAAAAGTAAACAAGCCAACATGCAAGGGTTGCTCAACACAGTCAAAGACGGCGGACTTAAGATCCGTTTACGAAGGTATTCGTGGATTCAAACTCCACCTTCGCATCTGATTTTAGGGTGATAAGTAACGTGAAAAAACGCAAAGCATTTGTAAAGGTAATTAACAACTGTGTCTTTCATCCGTTTAGATTGTGATAGCATATGTAGAAGTTAGTGGGTTACAATACTTTCCGGATAGGCTCTTGTTTGATTTTGTTTCCAAGATTATCATTGCTACGATTGGGAAACATATTTACAAAGTCATTATATGATAGGCTTTCTGATTACTGTGACCTGCCACTAAGCTAAAGACTTAGCGGCTTCCTCATCATAGATGACCATCGGCATCTCCAAAGGCTTTAATTCCAGCTGAACCGTCAGTACTGAGTCTTGCTCTTTCGCTCGTTTCGGCTTTAAGTAGTTACAAGCTAGAGTCGAAGGTTTTTCTACAACCTACTGAGCCTGATGGTAAACTCTTAAAAAAAGATTGCCTGGTTTTCGCATACCTTAATTTAATATTAAATTATCCGATGGTCTATGAAGTTAAAGAATACTGAAAAGAATAGGAGAGACGTTGATGCTTATATTCCCTGAGGTAAAGAAACAGGGGTTTTACGCCTCTTCATATAAAAGTTCTTTATCAAATGTTATTCATCATCCTCAAAACGCTGGAGAATTGAATCAACAGGTTCGATTTCAAACTTCTCTGCACCAACAAGACATGATCCTTCAAAATCACATGTCCAGATAGGGTAGTCTGAATATTTATCCACGACATCTTTAAAAAACTCTCTAACCGGAAGTGCACGAAGGTTGACATATTTATCCAGTTTTAGATCCAGAGTACCGTAAAGCACTTCAATTAATTCATTTAGTAATTTTAATAACACTGAGGTTCGTTGGAATTCTGGATTCCACAAACCAATTTTTTCTACAATATCTTTGACCTTTATATATTGCTCATACTCCCACATTTCAAGTATATCATTGTTGAAATGTTTGGATACTATTTCATAAACACCTGGAATTTTAACTATTGATTGAGTAATTTCTTCGTTACGAAGTCTATCACTACCGAAGTGTTTAGATACTATTTCATAAACTCCTGGAATATTGACTATTGATTCAAGATTTTCCTCTTTAATACGTGCATAAAGAATTCTGTCAAAATCATCTTTTGTCATATTATTGTAGTTCATGTATGTTCCCATTGCTTAGCTCGTTGACTACAAGATTCAATCCTAGTTTTCGTGGACCTTGCTCGCAGATACAGAAACTATATATGTAAAATTATTTTTAAATTTCGCTTTTATGAACAATTTTAATAAAAATCAAAGACTAAGAACATATCCGAAAAGTCCTGCTGCTTTGAATGTTATCCATGCGCATGTGAAATGAAGCATAGCAAAGTAATTCTCGATTTTCGTTTCTCATCTTATAAGCAGTCTTTTGAATCTGTTTATCCAGGGAATATGTCCTTTCTACAACCCATCTTCTTGCCCTAAAACTTGGTCTCTCTATTCTTATGTTTTCTTCTCCACGGCTTTTAATATGGGCAGTATGACCATATTCTTTAACCAATTTTCTGATATCCGATCCCAGCTCCACCTAATGGTGCTTTTGTCATAGCACCGTCAAGTGCTTGCCACTCCCACTATAATCCATTTTTATGCTCGCATTCCAGTAGACCAGCTTTCCACATGTTCTCAAATAATCCGGATCTTTGCTATTCTTGAAATCGATCATGGACAGTACTTGAAGCTCCATAAAATCGTGGCAAAGATTTCCATTGGCAGCCAGTATGAAGAAGATCGAAAATACCACTCAAGATTCTCTTATCATCTTTTCTATAGTCACGCCTGTAGTTATTGCAACAAAAGCTCATTGTACCTTATTGAGTAGTTGCATTATTTATCCTCATGACTATAGGTCTTCCAGGTTTCTTTTTAGGTTTAGGAAGAGGTAAGAATGGTTTGGTTTTAGTCCAGAACTCGTCGGAGAGCTCATAGTCCTGTACGTTTTTTCGTGTTGCCACTACTCAACATTGCCCTAGAATGTAGTAATTCTACTTTTCGGATAGATTCTAAATCAAAATTTGGGTCAAAAAATTAGTTCGTTTTTTCTTCAAATATTATCCATTTTTTAGGTCAGCTGAGTCTCTTCATCATCCCAAACTAACAAGTAGAAGAAAGAAACGAATCTTTATCGATGACGAATAAATAGATCCCATACTAACTATGGTTTTGTTTTTTCAGTACTTTCTTTTTGCCACCTATAATGGATTCCACGTTTTGAAAACCATCTTTCTGGACCGTATTTGCCAATTAAGTCTAAGTGGTAGTCTAAATTCGGATGAACGGACCTCAAATAATCAAGTTTAGTACAGCTACAGCGATCGCTGCACTCCCAGCATCCGAGGTATCCTTTACCTTGCACACAGTTCCTGATTTCACAGACAGGTTTTCCACCTCCTTCTCTGCAAGGTACAGGACATTTTAATGATTCGATTTCCTTAAGTAACCTGATAAATACCGGATATTCTTCAAAGACAGGATTTTTCTCAGATTTAAGTTTTGCATACTCATCAAACTGAAGATTGGAAAGTGTTTCTTCAAGTTTATGAACGAGATCAAACAAATCCTTGTTAGAAGGGATGCAATCGATACAACATAACCCACACCAAGCTGTGAACTTTTCATTCATCTTTTTACCTCAAGAGACAACTGTTGATCTCAAATATGCTTAGAACTTATACGCAGTTGAACTGAAGAATCAACAGCATCAGGCCGCTAATTATCTAAAATGTGACTTTAATCCACAATCTTTGCTGTAATTGATTTTTCTTTTCAAGTGCGTAAGTCCTATATTAATGTTCGACTTTCAGATATCAACAGATTGATAAAGTGGGATAACTTCAATTGAATTTAGCGATACCGGACAGTTGGTCTGAGATAAGCATTTCTCAGGTGCTACCCTCAAGTTTCTTCCGGTTATAGAGGAAATGAGTTATATGTCAAGCAAGACAACATTTGAAATCGAGGACAAGTGCCTCCCGCCTTTCTTCGTGAAGCAGAAAATCTCCATTGAAAAAGGAGATGGAGTTTATGTATGGGATGAAGAAGGGAAGATGTATATTGATTTCACAGCAGGTTGGGGTGTAACATGTATTGGTCATGCAAACCCGGTTATCACTGAGGCCTTGATCGATCAGGGAAAAAAAATAATTCAAAACCCCAATTCGGGACTTACATATTCCCCGGCACGTGCACGTCTACTGTCCTTACTCGTAGAAATTCTGCCTCCCAATCTTACAAGAGTATTCTTCACAAATAGCGGAGCTGAAGCAAATGACGCTGCCATTAAATTGGCTCGAAAGGTAACAGGCAGGCCCGACATAATTTCTACAGATCAAAGCTTTCATGGTCGTACGATTAGTACTACATCGGCCACAGGTCAGGCCAAGCATAGAGATAGGTATAGTCCTCTGATGCCTAATTATCGGTTCGTACCCTATGATGACCTGGAAGCTATGAAACGTTCCCTGGACGAGAATGTTGCTGCAGTAATTCTTGAACCTATTCAGGGAGAAGGTGGAGTTCACATACCTTCTGAAGGATACCTGAAAGAGGTAAGCAGCCTGTGTAATAAGAATGGCAGCCTGTTGATCGTGGATGAGATCCAAACCGGATTTTTCAGAACAGGGCCAGCTTTTGTTACAAGTTCTTGTGGTGCGAAAGCAGACTTTATGACAATGGCAAAAGGAATTGCAGGTGGTTTCCCATTTGGTGCTTTTGCTTTGTCTGAGAACGTCGCAAAGAAACTCGAAATAGGCGACCACGGAGGTACATACTGTGGCAACCCTCTTGGTTGTGCCGTTTCCTATGCAGTGATAAAATATCTTATAGATAACAACATTTCCCAAAATGTGAAAGAAATGGGCTCTTTTGCCCTGGAAAAAATGAGTTTATGGCCAAAAATTTATGGGAATGTAATTGCCGACATACGGGGAAAAGGGCTTCTTATTATGGTCGAATTCCAGAGCGAAGACATCGCTACAAATGTCAAAAATGAGTGTTTGGCAAGAGGTGTATTTGTCACTCAAACTCAGGGTAATGGAATCAGGATATTTCCCGCGCTAAACATCAAGAAGGAAGAGTTAGAAAAAGGTCTTTTAATTATCGAGGATGTGATTAAGGAAATTGACCTTACCTTCTAAATGTCTCATTATATAGCTGTCTGGCTAGTTTAATATGAATATCCAGGAGAAAGGCATCGAAATGCCCCAATCCTTTTTTATATAGCCTCCATCACCCTTTAGCCCCGTTACCTTTGAGATCTTTTCTTATTCCATTAACCTCAATGAACCCCTAGACAGCGTGATCCATGTTCAATATGACGTGAACGCATTCCATCCCGGCACGAATGCATACCAACCCATTACTCCTGAGGACAACGTATCCTCTTCAAATTGAGTGGAAATCTCTCAATTTCCATTCAGTGAGCTTTTTTCTCTGATTCGTTGAACCAGAGATGGCATCTAGAATGTGCTGCCTAATATATTACATATGATGATATGCAATTACACCCAGTTTCTTTGCTGTCTGAACAATCGTCATAAATGTGTCATTTGCTTTTGTTCCTTCCTCTGTTAATTCTCTTTTTGAATAAGATCTATCTATTCCCGAATCAACCTTTCCTTTTTCCAAACAAGATATTTTTCTTTTCGGGCTCGTTCATACAAATCATCAATTTTATAAATTTATAAATATATATATTATGAAATCATTCGTGGACGTGCGAACGATTTATATATTCTAAATGCAACTTATCTAAAGATATTATGGCAAAACCTGAGAGTAAAACAGAATTTTTTTATAATGACACCGGACTGGTAGCAATAGGCAGTCCTGTTAAACTCCAGATCCTTAATTTGCTCAGGGAAGAACCCAGGTCGTTTGATGAAATCGTAAAATTTACAGCAAAAGCCAAATCAACTATTTCCGTACACCTCAACAATCTAAGGTCATGCGAGCTTGTGAAAGAAAACTTTGATCCAGGAGATCGCCGTCGAAAGATTTATTCTCTCACTTCCCGCTACATGGGCTGCTCTCAGGAGCCTTTCATTGAGAATTATAGAAGTTTACTGGAAAAGGTTCCTTCATGCGGAAACGATAGGTTCTGTTTTACAGAAATCCTGCTCCATGCGCTTTACTTTGGCTTTGAAGCATATGGGATTGATAATACCCCTGTTGTAAAAATGATAGGAACCGATCTCGGAAGATCTATTTCCCCTAATTTTAAATCAGAAACCCCTGAAGAACTCCTGAGAGAAATCGGGGATTTTCTGGAATTCCATAGGAAGTGCAGGGTTACCGTACTTGTGGACCTCCCTGCTCTTCAGATTGAAGACAATTTCAAAGCCAGATCAACACCGGTAACAGGAAAACCCTTTTGCACCTTAACGGAAGGCATTATTGAGGGAATTCTTAAAGGAAAGCTTGAGAAGGAGTGCAGAGTTACCGAGACCGAATGTTACGGATCAGGGCATGAACACTGCCTTTTTAAGATAACAGTATAAATTTCTTTACCGCGCTGATAGCATTACATTTGTATTATTATTAACAACTTAGGGTCTTAAGCCGCAATCCATTCTTAAAATCAACTGGCTTATAAAATGGCTTATAAAATTTTTTTTGGCCCATCTCTTTTTTCGAGCTTCGGTCTATTTTCCTTGTCAGAATGAGATGTCAGCGAGAAGTTCCGATTACGACTCCCATCTCGGATTTCAGACGAGGTCCTATTGCTGCAACTATACCAGGCCCGTCGGTTTTTTCTCGGCACACGATTGTATGTTCCAGAAGCCCAAGGCGCTCGATTTCGTAAATGTCCCTTCCATGACCTGTTTTTTTAATTGCGCTTTTGATTTCCGAGCGGGTTGCCCCGTTAACAGTTACCCTATCAGTAGCTGCCTTTATCCAGCTCCACCAGATATCAAGCTGTTTTTTGGTGAAACGAGCTTTTAAATTCTTATTAGCCTCAATAACCTCAACCTCAGCCGGCAAATGGGGTATGAGACCGAATCTCGATGCAAGCTGTTTTGGCTTTCCGCTGCCCAGAGCTTTCAGTTCTTCGGTTTCAACTTTTACAGGCACTCCAATATTGACCAGAAAAGCGTCCTCTCCGAAAGCCTGGAGAAATCCCATATAAACCTTTCCAGGTTCAGCTTTCTTTGCAGGCGTCCCATATCTGGAGGTCAGCAGATTTGCAGACACTTCCTCATCCTCGCCTTCAAGGATGAACTCGGCCCAGTTTTCAGGGGTAATGGAAATCTCAAATTTTACTTCAAGGTCTTTCAATTCGTTCTCAACCAGAGTTTTCAAAAGTCCAGCCATTCTTTCCCGGTTCTTTCCGTAAATATGCTGGAGGGTTACAACTTTCATCATATTTTTCCTACCAATTCTCTCTTCTGCTTTGTTTTTACCGGGAACTGAATTATTCCTCAGCTCCTGAGGTAAGCTTCCAGAAGCTTTTCACTTTCTTCCAGAGCTGAGATTACAGTCTCATTAATGGGGCTTTCTGCCCTTTCAATCTGGTTCTGGAGTTTTTTAATATCCCGACTATAAGGGCCAAGTTTCCGAGAAATCGTATCCTTACTATCTCTCTGCTCTATTGCGTCCCTATGTATACTTTCGATTTTGTTTCTGAGTTTTTGAATCTTCTCAAAAATTTCAGCGCTCAGAGGGTCAAGCTCTTCTACCTGTTCAGGTTCTTTACCGCCTTCATTTTCTGCAGCTTCTTCATTTTCAGGACCTGTATCCTGGAACTCCTCGTTCTTATCCTTCAAAGGCTCCTCTTCAATTAAATCCCTGAACTCTTTAAGAGCAGCTTCAACCTCTCTTCCGTATTCTGTAAGTTCAACAAACTTTATCCGCCCTTCAGATGTGAATCTTATAAGTCCGCACTGTTCCATTTTCGCGAGGATCCTTGTTGTATGAGCAAAGGTGGAGTCTATCTCTTTAGAAATAACAGACGCATAGGTCTTCCCCATTGAGCCTATAAACAATAGCGCACGAGTGGGTTTTTCCTGCAAAAATAACTTTTCTGGATTTTCGTCGGACATAATATCACATTGGAATTTCTCTAGCGGGTTACTTCTAGATCTGAGTCAAAGCACTTTAAGTATTCTTCAATGGCTTATATAATACTGAGATTCTTCAGTGGTTTATATGGTTTATATAATACTGAAACAGTTACCAACCTTTACTTTTACCTTTGCATTTTTATCTAAGGAACTCACTCTGAAAGCGCCCTGATTATTTCCTTAATTTCTGTAATAGGCGCATCGGTTCGGAATGAAGTACCGCTGAAATGAGTCCTTGATGCTTCAAATCCGTTGGCTTTAAGGGCTTCTATCAGGATTTCTATTCCGGTTGCAGAAGCTCCAAGTTCTTTACAGATCACATGTTGGTCATAGAACATCGGGATATCGAGTTCATCCCTGCAGAAAGTAATTATTTTTTTTGCTTTATCCCTTGTGTTTAGAGGATGCACTTCAAGTTCGGAAATAACCTCATCACAGAATGCCTGTTCCCTGAATGGCCCAAGCCATAGAGGCCCTGCAATTTGTGTGGAAGCTCCGCAAACAGGGCATTCTTTTTCTATATGTACTGCAAGTCCGTATACAGGCCCTCGAAATCCGCATTTCGGGCAATGAATGCTAAAGCCCATTGATTTTAGAGTTCGGTCAGTCTGTTTTGTTCCGGGGAGAATCTCAAGATACGCGCGAACATAGTGGCGTGTCACATGGGAAAGCAGAGGTAACATCCCTTTTTCATGCTTTGCAAGCTCTCTGGCACACGCTCCCAGGAGAACTCGAAGCCCCATTTCACTATGGTATTCAGTGTTAAGAGGTACAGCCGCATATTTTCGTATCCCGGCTTTCAGATGAGCCCCGCATAAGGGAGCCGTATCTGTTGCGGTAACCGACAGCATACTCCTGACCGAGGCCGATGCCGCGTCCAGGAAGGGTGCAGGAGTACCAAAGGGGTCGAGGTCCACGATATGGTATTTTTGCTTGTGAAGCAGCACATTTGCACTCTTACGGGTAGCCAGGGTCTTTTCCTCAAGCTCGTTAATTTTAATATTTTCCTTTATAAGTTCGAGTGCTTCAGGACTCCAGTCATTCATGGTAGCATGGATCCCTACTTCACCTGCAATCCGAAGTCCCCTTATTCCTGACGCTGAAAAAGCGTCCACATAATGAACTTCTTCCCTGAGAAGTTCTTTTCTCGAAAGAAGCCTTTTCACAAATGCAGCCGTGGCTGCAACATTAATATCGCGGTTAAGTTCCATCTCCGGATTATAAAAAACCGGAGCTGCCGAGGGAGGGAAGGTTGCATCCGGAGGCGGTACCGGAACTGAAACCTTTGTTGTGCCTTCGACTATAGTTTTATATGTCATTTGGAACTGCTATACTTTGGGATCTTATTTTACAGTGATGGTCGTCTGCATTTTCGGATATCCTTTTACACTGAAATTGTAGCTTCCTGACTCATTGAACGTGTACTCCAGAGTATTTCCATATGCAAGCCTTTGGTCCTCGAAAAGGTGCTTCTTGCTGGTCATGGTAAGAACACTGGATTCCTGGTAGTTCCTCCAAACAACTGTATCTCCGAGATTAATTTTCAGGCTTGAAGGGATCATAAGATAATTCTTAAGCCTTACAAGGTGTGACTTCGGTACGGTTTCACCAGGCTGGTTTGCTCCAGCTTGCCCCTTTTCCCCGGTCCAGATTTCTGTTTGCTCCATCTCAGGCTCATTAGTCATTCCAGAAATTTCCGCTTCTTCTGGAGTGTCTAAATCTACCTGTGTTACCATTTCTTTCTGAGTTCCCATTTCTTCCTGTGTTCCCGTTTCTTCCGGTGTCCACATTTCCCCTTCAGTTTCCGTCTTTTCCGGCGTCCACGTTTCTTCCTGCATTCCTACAGGCGTTCTCACTTCTCTTTGTCTTTGTGAACCTCCTGAACTGCCGCTTGCCTCTCGGTCTTTTTTCCCATTATCCTTTTCGTTTTCCGAGCTCAGGCAGCCTGATATTATTACTGATAGGGCCATCAGGAGTAAAATTATTTGTTTTGTTTTCAATCCCCTTCCCCTTATTGCTAATCTACCTTTTGTATTCCCAATTTAATATAAGCCATTTATAAATAATAATGCTTTCTTAGAACAGTCCTTTAAACCTGAGTTATTTTTGAAGTGAAGGTGTGAATTTTGGATGATAAGCACTAATCTAGATCATATAATAAGGAACTTATTTTAGTAATAAGGAACTTATTTTAGCAATAAGGAACTTATTTTAGCAATAAGGAACTTATTTTAATGTTACTTTGTATATTATTTAGGAACGTATCTCTAAAGGTCTCAGAAAGCTTTAAAAAAGAACATGCACACTTAAGGAGAAGCAAATTAAGATGTATATTTGTCCAGAAATGTCCTGATTTAAAAAATTTGAAAAATAGATTGCCAGGAAATTTTATCGGCCGAAATTTTATCGGCCTTTCCTGCAAATAGTTAGAACATTTATCAAGCCCGATTTTCCCTGAACTTTTGACTCTTCATTTTTTAGGAACTATTTATCAGGGTTCAGCCACACTAACGGTAACATTCATTCTGGGCTGGCCGATAACACTGAAGCGGTAGTCTCCGGTCTCGTTGAAGGTATATGTAAAAGCACGTTTGTACGCAAGTCTTGTATCATCAAAGAGCTTTTCTTCACTCGCGAGAGTAAGAATTCTTTTTGGGCTGTCTTCCATGTTTACCCAAGAAACTGATTCTCCTTTCTTTATTTCAAGACTTGAAGAACTTATTCTGTTATTGATCAGTCTTAACAGATATGGGGTGTCCTTAATTTCAGAAGTTGAGATATTGAGTCTTCCATTATTTCCCAAAGTTACATTTTCCTGAGTTATATTTTCCTGAGTTATATTTTCCTGAGTTACATTTTCCTGAGTTACATTTTCTTCCGAGGTTTCGGTTTCTATGGCAGTTGCATTTTCTTCCGGTGTATCTACAATAGTTGTATTTTCCACAGGAGTTGCGGTTTCTTCAGGGGTTGCATTTTTCTCTGTTGAGGGTTGTTCATTCCCTGTGCATCCTGAAAATAAAACGGCGCCGAATATAAGAAGCAGCACAATTATTTTTGTTTTCATCTTATTCCTCACATCTTGCGATTGTGAAATTTAGGAAATCAACAGATCAAGTCAAAATCTACGTAATTTTAAGCTAATATTCAATTTGAAGCTTAACCATTTAGATTTTGTTGACCCTTATTAACCTCTGTTCTTTTTTGTTTAATCTTAATTTAACCTTTATTGACTTTGAGGACTCAGTATTTTATTATTACAGTCCTTTCTTAAGAGAATTTCAAATCTTATTATTCTTTTTTAGGATAGTCCGTACTTATAAATGTATTTTCTACTTTCATTTATCACTTTTTGAAGTACTTTTACTTTTGACAAATTTTTTAAAATTTATTCGTATATTTTTGAAATATCCCACCGTTTTAGGCCTTTTGCCTTCATTGAAAACTTCCGGCAACCATTTCCTGAAGTTTCAGTTGAGGTAATAACTGCAAATTTAATATAATTATCCAAAAACAATAATAGGTAAAATGTTATTTTTGAAGACATCTGAGGAAAGTAAGATCAATATATGGGGGAGAAAATAGCGTCTGCAAAAGAAGAGATAGACAGCCAAATTATGAAACTCTGAAATGAAATCTTTGAACTTGAAGATAAACTTGGTGAAGAGCTGGATATTAAGTATACAGAGTGGCGTAAAGTAGAAACATTATTGAATAAGGTGTAGATGTAGATGCAGCTGTAATGCATATAGAGTCTACCAAGGGAATTAGAAAAGAAAGCATGCTTATTTACACAGAGGTCAAAACAATCAAAGATAAGTGTAAACAGGAAATGGATGAGAAATACATGAAAATAGATACATTAAACAAAGAAAAAATGGTATAAAACGTTGCTCGTTTACTTTTTAGGAGAAACGCCAGAAATCAGGGTGCTTAATCCCCTGATAAAAAATAAAGACGTCTTATGGCACTTAATAACGGATGGGATTAGAGCCATACCTTGTACCATGTCTTTTTTCTTCATCTTCTACTTTTATTTTATGCGATACAGTTGAACCGGCTGTTTTTTCTTCTTCTTTTGTTTTATGCCAGTCACACAAAGAATAACGTTCTTTGCAATGCATGATGTATTTTAAAACACAGGCGAATCCTATTATTGCTAAGATACAACCCACTATTTTCATTAACTTATTCACAATTATTCACCCCTAGTTACTATTGTATTTCATAGTTTATGAAGATATTCAAACAGACAGGTTTGCCATAGGGCTCATTAAAATAGAATTTGTAACTACTCCAATATTTAGCCTTCGGTTCCTTGATTTTTAGAAATAATCTCATATTTAGCAGTTTATTCCTTGATTTTTAGAAATAATCTCCATTGGTCATCGGTTAAGGAATTTTCGTGCCTGAGATATCTATTTTGCATTAGAAACTGGCTTTAAATTATAGCCTCTTTACATGAAATAGAGATCTTGTTCTAGCTCATGATCTATTAAAGTATTTGAAAAATATTAAGGGGATTGGCGCAATTTGTCACGATTCTTTACTTAACAACAGTCATAAATAAAGTAAATTGAATTACTTTCTCTATTTAAATTTAAGCATTTTTATGCGGAGCAGAATAAAATGGAAAGCTTTATAGATTCTTTATACAACTAATTTATTCAGTCTATTTTTTTGAAAATACTGTAAAGGACGAGAATATAATGACAACAAAAAAATCACGCCTGGTAGTTTTAGCTTCAACCGCCTTTCTTTTGTTATTTATTGTCTTTTCATCCACTGCATCAGTAGCCACTGCACAAATTTTTTCTTCCGCGACATATGCATAGATATCTAATTCGGTTCCGTTGCAAAAAATCTAGTGTCATAGCAATTTAATTATTGAGCATAATCTTTGATAACTTTTTATCAACAGAAAATGATTCAGGGATAACATGTGACCAACAATTAAATTTTCAAGACACTGGCTTTATTACAAAATCAGTGAAACTTTTCACAATCAGGAGAGTTAATCAATTTTACCATGGGAAAATGAGACACAAAGGTATGAATTATAGTATCAAACTGAGGAAATATTATTTTTGTAATAAAACCTAACAAATGGACCATTTTACTTCATAGCTGGTATGTGTATGTTTTTGTACTTCATTATGATGTCATCATTCAGATTATACAAATTATTTACGATAGATTGAACAGGAGTTAAAATGAAACTGCCACTAAAAATAACAGGTGTCTTCTTAATCTTCGCTCTGCTGATATCGTGTGTAGCAGCAACTGAAAACAAAGATCTCCCAACAAAAGAAGAAATAACTGATTTCATTGCTGGTATCCCAGTATCTGATAACTATATTATTACAGTATTTGATACCGTGAAAGATAAACAGCCGACATGGAACTGTGATACATGGGAAGATAAAAATGGTAATCAGATGCTCAGTTTGTATTATGTAAATCCAGACTCATCAAAAGGATATGGTAGCATATACTTCAATGAGTTAGGGGAAGAAATCTCCATGTGTAGAGTTGAAGCCAAACTGGTAAATCATTATGTAGGAGAAGCTGTTTCTGAAGAAAGCAAAGAGGATGTAAAAGGAACTGAGGACGAAGAGGCAAACGATCCGACAAAAGAACCTGAAAACATACAAACTGATGCGTTAAACAATTATGATACAACTATTGTAAATAATTATGATAATTCACAAACTAACACGCAAAAAACTACTATAAACAATTATTATAGTAAAGAACCTGAAAACACACAAGAAGAACCTGAAGAAACCTCAGTCGACCAGCCGGAAAAATCTTCTGCAAGTGTGGACCTTCATGGCGAAAAAACGTCAGTTCTTAAGGGAGAAGACATCCTGTTCAAGCTTTCGGCTGTGAATTTTATCACAAAGCCTACCATGCATGTCCAGGCGATTATTATTCCTCCGTCTGGGATGAGTGTCTCTTCTTCAGAGTTTGTTGAGTCCGGTGCGGGACAGTACACAACTACTTATGACATTGAACCCGGCAAGGGAAGGGATATTGAAGTGAGGATTGCAGCCAACCAGGTTGGGGATTTTGATGTTACAGGCAGGGTAATTTATTATTTTGGAAATAATAAAAATGATGGAGAAGATAAAATGCTTGATCTCCCTATTCATGTAGATGATTCAAACCCTGAACCATCCAACCCTGAACCATCCGCATCTAAAGATAAGTCCGTTACCATTTCTGTTCCTGATATACCTGGATTTGGAGCGGCAAGCCTCGTAATGATATTGGCAATGGTATTTCTTTTAAGAAGAAATTAAATAACAATAATTTATAGAGTGCACGTGAGTTATTAATCAGTTCTGAAAAACTCCTGTTTTTCCTTATCAGTTCTGAAAAACTCCTGTTTTTCCTTTTTGAGGAAAATGGAAATTTTTCTTTCTACAGGCCTGAAACTTTTGAGGGGTATCTTACTTAAAACAGGCCTTTGCAGGAAAAGCTACTGGATCTTCCCAAATTGAAGAAAAATGGTTTGCGTGATTGGCAGATAACTGCGATTTCAAATCTTGAGAAATCTTTTAAGGGCAACCGCCCAAAAGCTCTTATCCAGATGGCAACAGTTTCGGGAAAAACTATATTGCCATAACTTTCATTTACCGATTACGGAAGTTTGTGGATGTAAAAAGGTGCTGTTAAAAAGATATTAATAAAAACAAAAATATTATATACATGAAATAGAAACATATCAAAGCAACACTCAGTTTATGAAGTTGAAAAACGAATTCATATAACTTAATGTATTAACAGTGTGATCCCTATGCCCAGAAAATACACCAACAAGACAACCCATTTTATTCTCCACGATGACGGCACATTTGACGTCTATATGAATAAAAAGTTTAAAGAATGTGGACTATATGAGGAAACCTCTGATACTGTAAAATTGAACTACTTCAAACACTCGTCAATATTTCAAAAAGATATTGGATGTTTAATTTCTGAGAATTACAGAATCTGGATAGAGGACAGAATAATTAATGTTCCCGGAGGCATCCTGGACAATGGGGTGTTCATAGCTAACTGTGATGACGGAAGTACCATCCTGAAAGATTGAAGTTTATGGTATTTAGAAAAAATAGACAAAGATTGTTTGGATTCAAGGGAATCCCTTTTCGGAATTTTTCATTTAACTTCTATATTTTTTTATTATATCTTCTAAATTTTCATTTTATTTTCATTCAATTTTCGGAATATTAAATTCAATGGAAAAACATTTTCTATAAAACTGATTCCTATAAAACTGATTTCCACGACTATCCTCTTTGCTCTGTATATTCTAGACTCTTTTTACGTTAGAAAACATAAGCAAAAAAGGGGATTTTTCTAATTCATAAGCCTTGATCTGGAATTCAGTGCTAAACATCAATACTTACTTTACATTCCCTCAGACTCGAAAGCTAAACTCATTAGGACAGGAACTGGAACAAATGGAAAGACTTATTTTATCTGCAGCTCTCGTTATTCAGGAAAGATCTACCAAAAAATAATTACAGGTGTTACGCAATTAAGCTGGAGTTGAACCTCATTTATTAAATCCGGCCATTAAATGCGATTTTGTTATGGAAATTTTTAGATTCTGTTTAAGTAAAATTCTCTTTGAGCAATAAGTATGACCGAGAAGATATACTATCTTGATGGGCTGCGTGGCGTAGCTGCGATTAATGTGATGATAATGCATTTCTTCATTATATTAGTCCCGGCGATGATTTATAGTGATCGTATGCCTTCACATATGGGAAATATTGAACAGATTTTCTCGAGTACACCCCTGGGATTAATTGGTGCCGGGAATTTTTCGGTCTGCATTTTCTTTGTTCTCAGTGGCTATGTATTAACCCAAAAATACTTTAAAAACAGGGACAAAAAAATAATTATAAGCGGCGCAATGCGCCGATATATCCGGTTGTTTGTTCCGGTGTTGGTAGTAACAATATTATCGTTTTTACTGGCATCAACTGGGGTATTCCATTACTATATTGAAACCGTAATGGTTTCTGGAAATAATAATTACGACAACTACTGGACTTTTACTCCAGACATTGTCGATGCGGTTAAGCAAGCGTTGTGGGGATCATTTTTTACAGGAGACGATACATATAATCCGGTTTTATGGACAATGACAACAGAATTTTATGGGTCTATGCTTGTTTTCGCAATGGCCTTACTGTTCGGAGTGAAACGGAACCGTTGGACATTCTACCTTGCTGCATCAGTGCTTTTCTTCAATTCTTACTATTTTGCCTTTATTATAGGTATGGGATTTGCTGACATGTTCAACAGTAAAACCTCGATATTTAAAACCGATATATTTAAAACCGATAACAAAATAATATTATCTGTTATACTGTTTTCAGGATTATTTCTCGGGTCGTATCCTATAGGCACTGTAACAAACGATTCATTATACGCTTTTCTCAATAACGGTCTCTTTGAGATCCCAAAGTTGACATATCATATCCTGGGCGCCGGCATGATTCTGTATGTCTTATTGAACAGCCAATGGATGCAAAAAGTATTTTCCTCTCCAGTGCCAGTGTTTCTCGGAAAAATATCCTATTCGCTGTACCTGATACATTTCCTGATAATAAGCAGTTTTACCTGCGCACTGTTCCTCGCACTGCACCAGATATTGCCATACTGGATAGCTGTTTTTATTTCGTGTTTTTTGTCTGTATTATTAATAATACCCTTGAGCTATTTGTTTTACAAGTACGTCGACATGACGGGCATAGAACTCTCAAAGGCCTTTTATAACAGGGTGGTTGATCCTTTCATATCCAGCATCTCGAGGAACACAAAACAAAAACAGATCTCAAGCACGATTTTCGGAATATACAATAAATTATTTAAATAATTTTTAAGTTTTTTAACTAATTTTTAAGTTTTTTAACTAATCTTTAAGTTTTTTAACTAATTTTTAAGTTTTTTAACTAATTTTTAAATTTTTTAAATAATTTTTAAGTTTTTTAAATAATTTTTAAGTTTTTTAAATAATGCTTTTATGCCTTCAATTTTTCAATCAAAGACTTAAACTTTGTAATCGGTTTCTCGTAAAGCTTCTCTTCTTCCGTATTGCTATTTGAATCAAATATAGAGTTAATCCCTAAAATCAAAACTGCGTCTATGAAGTCGTATTCTGAATATTTAATCGAGCTTCAGATTATGAGCTGATCTAAGAACTCAAATTTCTTCTCTAAAATTTGTATTCCAAATTATAAATTGAGTTTTTGATCATGAAAAGTAGTTCTGAAAACTTACTGGCTTGAGGGCAAAATTGGTTTGAGGCAGGGTCATCATGTGATTTGTGATCATTTGCTTGGAATAATCAGCCTGAAAATAGGTGGGTTTGTAAACTAATATTTTTTAATATAATATAATAAAAACACAATAAATATATATACAAATACTATATTAATAAAATAATATACGTCGTGAAACATATTTTAGGAAGCATTTCAGGTCCTATGTAGTCTTTGGGTGGTAGATTTCTAAAAAAATTGGTGTGCAAAGTTAGAGACTAAAAATTACGTATTTTTTGAGGATATTTATAGGGGGCAATTATTACATAGACAATATGAATACCCTACTTATTTCGACAAAGAGAGTAAATGCAAAAACAGTAAGAAAGCAGGTAATAAAAATAATATAGCAGTGGCTGATTGTGATTTTAAGCAAAAATATAGCAAAAAATTTTATTACTGAGCTCATCCCAAAACCAGTTTTATCTTTACATTAATAAATTTTTAAAGTTGTTTTTGTGATTTATTTTTCATGATCTGAAACTTTACTGATAATTCAGAATACAGGATTCAGATAATTAATTTTGAGTTTTGGCATAAGCTCAATATAAAAACACTGCTTATAAAAGCTGGAAAAGGTAAGTAAATGTTAACTTTTCCAAGTTTATCTAATAACAATATTTTTATGAACCCACAGTTTTCCATTATACCCCTTGCATTTTATAGTCAGACAACTAATATAAAAACCAGTTCTTGAATACTTGTGAACCGGATATTTTAGTGATGAAGTAATTTTTGTTCCTTGTTTATGGGTTCCATCTCCAAAGTCCCATCTGATGTATGTCTCTTTACCTTTTGATAAATCCTTAAATCGTACTATTCTTGGATCAGTACGCGAAGCGGCTACCGCCGTATAATCAATACGATTATGTCCGCCGGTTAGACGTTGCGTTGCCGGAGGAGTTCCTGCACCTAGAGGAGTCTTGGTTACAATACATTTTGCACAGACTCCTTGAGACAATAAAGCTAGTACCATTAATACGGTAAAAACAGATATTGTTATTTTCAGTATAGACTTACTATTATTTTTCATATAATCCTCCTGTTTTTTTTTAGTTTTATTCGGGAGTACACGTAGTAAAAAATTACAGGAGAAATTATCTTATAAACATACTTATTTTCAAAAAATTAAATAAAAAACGTGATGGAAGTTTAAAGCTTGATAAAACTTTATCTTATTATCTAAAAGATGATAACACTATAAATTCATTTAACACTATTTTCAATTCTTACAAACTAAAAAAAAAAGAATATAATACTACAAATCCATTCAACACTGTACTCAATTATTACAAACTTAATAATAAGGACCATGAGAAAGTCATATAATACTGGATCTTAAGACAGCTCTTTATTTCCAGTAAGAGCCGACGAAGTCTCCACAATTTAGTAGAAATGAGCTATTTCAGGTTATAGTTATGACTCATTACATAGTACTGATAGCCATGCTTCTCAACATATCTCCTAGTTGCCTCATTAGTTCTCCTAACCTGTACTGTATACACATATTCCAGTATACTCAAATGGGGTTTTAAAAGAGGATTAATAAGTCAAAAAGAATTTTATTATGTCCTGAAATAATTTCGCAGATTTAAATTGTATCGAAATTTAAAAAAATAATATAACAGCAAGTAAAGTATAAGCTAAACATTGAGTAATTTTAATTCTTTATAGTAAAGGAGCACGATCATGTAAAATAAAAAAATTCGAAGTTTGTTTTATCTCAAAATTATTTTACGTTAATTATGTTGGTTGCAATCCCTTATGTGAAACTTAACGGTAAAAAGATCCGTTGGATCAAAATGAACAAAAGCAAAAAAGTTTCAAAGCGAAATAATTTCAGGACAAAACACAACGAATTGATAGCGATAATAATAATAAAATAGACTTTTCTTGCTTGTCAAATTAAATCCAAATAAAGATTAAGTTTATTAAAAATCATACTACTTTTTAACTGTATAAAACCATAACTTCACGGAAGACCAGAAGGTTTTCATTTCCCATAAATTTAACTCCAACTTCTAGGACGCCGGAAATGAGTTTCACAAACTTTGAAGATCCCGCCGAATTTGCTAAAATCCGGACCGGAACCGGATTTATATTTTAAAGGAAACAAGAGGGGTCCAATTTTAGCCGAAGAATTCGATAGGAACAGCGCCGAGCACCTTCAGGAAGAAATAGCCCAAATAGGGTTGATAATAAATAATTTTTTAAAAAGTCTAAAGATAAACTGTGTGAAGAAAGTCAGGCATACCAGGGTTTGTTTGTTTCAGAAGCCGAGGTTGACTTTATTACTATGGGAGCGCAGATGGTCACGAATATCCTGATCTTTACAGGCTGTCCCATAATTATTTTCGGTAATAAAGGAATTCCTTCTTTTTTGATTTAAGGGTCTTATTTGTTTTTTTTAGCACTTTTTATTACTGTCAATAATTATCGGGCAGTCTGCTTAGGGTGGGATGGCTGCCCGCAATTTGATATTTTGAAGTTGACGGCTTCCATCCCCACCTGCCACCTTCCGGTTCTCACCAGGAGTTGTCAAGGAAGGTGACTTCCCGCCTTAGAGTTAAAATACTTGATAATTCTACGAAGGTCGGAAATACCTTATCCGACAGGAGTGTTCAGTCCGGATAACCTCCTAGCTGCTCGTTTCTGAACATTTGAGCATCTCCATTCTGTTTTCCGGAATAACTTTCCGGTTGTTCGGCCCAGAACACTGGAACATCTCCGTTCTGCTTTCCTACTTCCATAAAGTACTTGTTATTGTAATAATACCAGACTCTTACAGCCGGATATGTACTTTCCAGGTACTCATCATAATCGATGTCTGATACATCGGCAGATACTATAGAGCAGTTGTCATCATCGTAGTAGGGTCCTTCAGTTGGGTCAAGTGGGAACCATTCCCCGTTTTCATAAACTTCTACCCAGGCGTGCCCACCACTGGTATTTCCAAAATCTACTTTCCCTATAGCCACACGCACGGTACTTTCATTATATTCTCCCGAAGCAATCAGCAGGGATGCAAGAGTGTTTGCCTGTTCCTCACAATCACTGACAGGCTCTCCATAATCCGGATTGCTGGAATATGCAGGGGTTTCATCAAGAAACTCTGTTGGAGTAAGCCATTTTTCATCTACACCGTTCAGGGTCTCATCGGATACCCAGGTCCACGATAAAGCGGCTTGATATATCTCGTACTTATCGTCAAGACCATTTTCTTCAAGATAAGAGGTTACAGCATCTGCGTATGGGGTAACACAGGATTGATAGTAGGAAGTGTTTTGCTGCGTTATGTATTGTTCGTCCAGAAAACTCCTGGACCTCATGTCAGGAGATGTCCCTTTTGAAGAGTCTTCTCTGGAGACAGTCGGAGGTAACTGTTGAGGTCTCCCGTTATTATAAGTGGGCTGGAAATTTTGTGGCATATTTCTGTTTCTTTCTCCAGGAGACAGAGTAAATCTCGAATTCGAGTTTTGAAACTCATGTACTCTACTTTCAACAGTACTTACGAAACTGCAGTACTGAACCTCAAGATTCTGAGGTTCAACAAATACCCAATCAAGAGTATTCCTGTATTCTGGACTGCTTCCGATTTCTACGTTCCTAGCGCTCGCACCAGTACAAAGAAATATAGCCAGTATAAGGGCAGCTGTCAAAATTAGATTAATTTTTCTCATTCAATCATCTACCAGTATGTTTTGCAATTTCTTTCATATTCTCACACTGATTTTTTCTGTTCATGGTTCAACATGTCAAAAGTCCAGCTCTGAAACTCAGGTTCTGAAGCCTTCTAATAATATTCACAAATTTTTTCATAGTGTAAAGCCTATTTTTTCCGCAAATTTTCTATATAGATTAAGAAGTTCTGAATGGAAGCAGGAGACGAAAAATAAAGAAGTCTTCAAAGTTTTATCAAAGTTAAACCTTGACTCTTTAACTTTTCTGGAGTCATTTCAAAGAAAGTCATTGAGTCCAGCAACTCATTCAAACTTTTGCTTACCAGTACTGCAATATCTGATAATCTACACCTTCTGTTTTCTTCTTAGTTTCAAATTAAGCAGGAAATTAAGAATGGGTTGAGCCGTTTTCTTTTCCGTTTATTCGTATCTCAGTGCATCTACTGGTTTTAACTTTGAAGCCCTGTATGCAGGGATGATTCCTGAGATCACCCCTATTAAAACTGCCAGGAGAAGCCCGAAAGCCATCAGGTCAGGGGCAAAATAAACTTCGAAAGTGTCTGACCCTCTTCCTCTCATCATTTGCAGACCTAGCACAGGGAAGAGAGTTGAAACACAAGCTCCAAGAATATCTCCAAGGATACCACCAACAAGACCAACCATTGCGGAATTAAAGAGGAAAATCATGAGGATATCCCTGTTTTTTGACCCAATGGCTTTCATGGTCCCGATCTCTTTTGTCTTTTCCAGGACGGAGGTGAACATCGTGTTTGCAATCCCGACGGCTCCTACAAGCAGGGATACGGCTGCAATAGCTCCAAGAAACAGGGTCATTGAACTCGTCATTTCGGTAACAGACTCAGCCATAGATTTAGAAGCTGTCACGGAAAAGTCTCTGTCATCTACCTGAATAATGTGTCTTGAAACCATGAGTTTGTCCACGATATCTTCCATCAGTTCATCAACCAGATCTTCACTCCTGGCTTTCACCGTGATGCTATCATAAACACCTTCTTCTGCGTCATCAAGCAGGTTTACTGCCCCATCGAGCGGCATGTAAATGCTTCGGTCTCCACGTCCACCTTCTTCTTCCAGGATACCAACAACTCGCACGGCTTTACCGTTTACAGTTATTACCTGGTTGACCCCTATTTCCTGGTCATAAACTCCACTTGCAACCACGCTTCCTATAACAGCAACATATTTATCAGCCGGTTCAAGCAATCTTCCAGATTGTGTTTTCAAGGTAGTCATATACCTCCAGACCTGGGGGTCCACACCTGTAATTGAGAGAGTTGCATTTTGCGCTGCGTAAATCACTGATTCACTACCCGATATCTGGCCAGCTATGTACTGTATTCCATCCAGACCCTGGAGAGCTTCAATGTCATCATCTGTCAATTCAGCATCTGTTGATGAACCCCTCATCCCAGGAGGGCCAGGCATGTTGGATGACGCTTTGATATATCCTGGACTTATGGTTATTTTCGTCAGATCCATTTCGGCAAGCCTGCTCTGCACCTGTTCCTGCATAGCATCTCCAAGGGAGAGGATGCCAACAACAGATCCGATCCCTATAACTATTCCAATAATGGTCAGCCAACTTCGGAGTTTGCTATGCACAAGCATGTTCAGGCCCATTTTCAGGTACGTTGAGTTTCTCATCTCGCATCCTTCCGTTCGCTGCTGGGATTTTCGCTCAAGCCTTTTTTAAAAAGGATTGCGGGAGCAGTTTTTTGAAAAGGTTTGTGCTTCTCATCTTGCACCCCCCCATTTTCTATGGAGATTTTCTTTTCAATCTCGAATTGTCCCTGAACCTGTTCCTGAGTCGTGCTTCTGGTCTTCAGACTTTTTATTTCCGGATTCTTTCTCGCGTTCGACCTGTTTTTTTCTGCGGTAAATGAATAACCCTGCTACTGCAACCACTATTAAAACAATATAAGTCAGATATGAACTGAATCTACTGCTGTTACTTGCCGATCCTGATCTTCCTCGCCCCTGTGCATTCACACTTCCGGCAGTTGTTTCGAGTTCTACTTCCTTATTAACAGTTACTCTTTCTCCTTTTGCATCCGTATATTCGATCTGGACTTCCAGGGGATTGGAACCCATGGAAGTTACATTTTTATCTTTCTCGCTTGCTCTTGCAACCCCTGGTGTTCCTCCACTTTCAGCCACTCCAGGACTCTGTGTGCTCACAATATTGAAAGATGCAATTGTATAGTCCCCTTTCTCAAGGTTTCCAACAATCGTTGAAGAGCTTCCTGATACCCTGTAACCGTCCTGATCAGGGACCGAAACTTTCACGGAATAAGCCATGTTGTTGCCCACATTTGCAACTGAAAGAGAAACCTCTCCTTGGTCACTTTCTGAAAAAGAAACATCAAAATCAGTTTTCCCACCAACGAAAAGCCCTGCTGTGGTAGCAATGCTTTTCTCATTCGATTCATAATCTTCAAATTTGAGGTTTACATCCAGAGTGTAGAGTCCAGGATCTGCATTTACATCTGCCATTACCGAGTAAGATACGGTTACGGAGTCACCTGCAGCCAGATACTTGATGTACTTTGTATTATCCGAATATACCGGCAGAATTACCCCTTTTGGGTCTTTCCAGGAAACTACCATATTTTTCAGAGGTGAGTTTCCGGTATTTGTTATTATGAATTCCAGAGGTTCTTTCTGTGCCAGGTCAATGCTTGCTTTGTTTATGGTAACAATCTGCGCGTACTCTTTACCCTTTACCTCGAGCTGGATGGTTTTTGTTGTGGCAATCGTGTTTAATGAGGATCCGCTTTCTTTAGCAGTGGTGGTTATATCGATATCATATGTGCCTTCCGATGCATTTGCATCTGTCATAAGCTTGAACTTGAGGACTGCTGCATCATCATCATCCTGCCGTGCAGTCAGGTAGGAGACCTTTTTTGTTAGTTCTTCTCCGGAAACCTTACTGAAAGGATATTCAGGGTTAACTGTGACAGCGATGTCTTTCAGGTTAGCGTTTCCTACATTTTGCACGTTGACTGTGAGTTCAACAGGTTCTCCAGGACGGGCAGCATCAGGGTTCTGTTTAGCTAGGTTTACTTCCAAAGATGCGGATTTTATGTTCCCATTAGAGGCAAGTGCCGTCCCAGCTCCAAGGTATATGAATACTGAAAACATCAGTATTATTTTTAGCAAAGAGAACTTTTTCATTTTAATTCCTCAATTTAGATTTGCTTCATTTTTCGTACCTCTTTCATTTTTCATACTTTGTTCGTTTTTAGGATGTGTTTCGATTTTTTCAATTTCACCGTCTCGGATGTACACAATTCTTGTTGCATATTTTACAAGTTCAAGGTCATGTGTTACAATAATTATTGTCTTACCTTCACTTTTCTGCAGTCCGTCCAGGAAATCCAGGATATAATCCCCTGTTTTACTGTCCAGGTTTCCTGTAGGTTCATCTGCCAGGATTATAGGTGGGTTTACAGCCAGGGAGCGAGCTATTGCAACTCTTTGCCTCTGTCCGCCTGAAAGCTGGGACGGAAGGTTCTTTTTCTTGTTTGAGAGTCCGACAATGTCAAGCAGATATGAGACTTTTTGTCGGGCTATTTGTCGATTTTCTTCTTGGAATTCCATAGGTAAAAGCACGTTTTCTTCCGTATTCAGGGTTGGAAGAAGGTTAAAGCTCTGGAATATGAAGCCAATCATTTTTCCTCGGACGACGGTGAGTTCGGATTCACTTAGTTCTGAGATGTCTTTTGAATTCAGGCAAACAGTACCTTTTGATGGCATGTCCAGGCAGCCCAGCAAATTCATAAGCGTGCTTTTTCCACTTCCACTGGGGCCCAGGATTACAAGGAACTCTCCTTCATAAATCTCAAGATTTATTCCTTTAAGGGCCGCAAACTCAACTTCCCCCATCTGATAAATTTTCCAGACATCGGTCAGTTTGATAAGTGGAACCTCTACATTCTTGGAGGCATTCCCTGAATCAGGACTTTTAGCAAAATTACGGGCTGGACTGCCGTAAGGGATGTTTTTCGCGATCTCTCCTGGATCATCTATTTCGGAATCATTGTCCGATTCACTGGAGAAACCCGCTGCTTTTTCAAGCGATTTTAAAATATATGAGGCATTTAATTTCGTTTTTAATGTCTCTATAATCTTGGTAAGCGTCATACATACCCTCTAAACCATGTCCATGCTTCAGAGTTGTCGGATTAATTTTGATCCTGTTTGTGTTCTGCTTGAAACATCGAATCTAATAACACACTATGATATTTATTACACTGTTCTTTGGTTTTTCTGTTATTTAACTCTCCTTCTCGAATTACAGGATTAGTAATAGGTTAATAGCAATCCGTGTTTTTGAGGCACCTGCAGGATGCACAGTGCCTCATGTATGAAGTAGGGATTGATAGCTGGTCTGTTTTTGAGGCACCTGCAAGATGCACAGTGCCTCATTTTCTGGAGTGTAGGTTTGACTGCTTTCTTCTATTACTTCTCAATGGGAAAACTTTTGTGTTGATTTAATGGCCACTAAGAGTGGCGAGGTATCATGTTTCTATTTGCTTCATTCCCATAAGTCATACAGGATTAAAGGCATCTGTCAGATGCAGATGCCTTACCTGTCAGTTTTTAGGAGAAGGCAGTCATTTCCTTCATTGGCATTTAATAATAAAAGCATACTTAACAAAAACAAGAAGTATACGGAATTAATTTATCAATGAAGCTTTTCTATGAGTTATTTATTAAATTTAATCTTTAATCACACATTTAAGGAAAAATTAAATCTCAGTAAAGCATTATTTGCTAGAAGATATTCTCAAAAGAATTTTTAGCTTTTCCATATAAGCCATTTCCTTCGACAAAACCAGAGGTTTGAGTGTTGTTTCCCAGTACTTTGACCCAGTTTTGGGATTTTACCTGACACTGAGATGTAAGAATTTTTCAGGACTTATAAGATTTTCTAGACTTATGGCCGAGCCAACAGAATATGCTTATAAGTTGAAAGAGTTAATCCAAATTTATTTACAAAAGTTTAATCTATGAAGACATAACGAAAGTAACCACTATGAAATCCAGGAGTTTTCGCATATAACTTCATTATCTATTTATTGTCAAGGTTTTCTCATAAAATCTCATCTTTTCTCAGATCAATTATACCAGGTTGTTTAAATAATGGAAACTCTGGCTTTCTGGCAAGGTTGGTAAATATGGAGTTCTTTTTCTGGGAGCATTTTAGCCGCTTCAAATTTTTTTTGCTTGATCCTATATATCTGGTTTTTTGCAGACCTGGTTCATATTACTTAAGCAATTAACAAATAAAGGTTAAAATAGCTTAGATTAATGTATATATTTAATAGTTAAGCTTTATTTAAATATATATCTATTATTTAGCTTTTAAATTAAAGGTAAATCTATATTTACCTCCTTTTTTGCAAGTATCTTTATTTCTTTTTCCGTCAATTAAGGGGTATGTACAACAGTTACTGTAGCAGTTACTGTAGCAGTTACTGTAGCAGTTACCGTAGGACAGCAGAACTGCTATGATAAACGGTTCATATGAAGCAAAAACCAATCAAGTGAAAATCAATCAAATAAACTTAAATTGAATATCTTAAAAAAAATATAGCTGTAAATATTAGAACGGAGGGAATAAGTGAGAAAAATAAATCTCAACTATCTTGTAGACCTGGCATTTTTCGTTCAATTTGCCCTGGTCGGTTATTCAGGTCTTATAATGTATTTCAATCACCATGCTGCAGGTCCGATCTTAAGATTGATTCATGATAAGGTTGGAATCCTGATGCTTCTCTTCTTTGTTGTTCATATTGCATTGCACTGGAGATGGATAGTACTCACCACAAAGAATTTTTTCAGAAAAGAAAAACAAACCAAAAAGATGGGAAAAGTAAAACTCAACTATCTTGTGGATTTGGCATTATTCATTCAATTTGCTTTAGTGGGTTATTCAGGTCTTATAATGTATTTCAACCACCATGCAGCAGGTCAAATCCTGAGGTTGATCCATGACAAAGTTGGAATCCTGATGCTGTTTTTCTTTGTTGCCCACATTGCACTTCATTGGAGATGGATAGTGTTCACCACAAAAAATTTGTTTGGAAGGCAGAGAAAAATTAAAGAGGGTGAAGTTATTGAGGCAAACTACATGCCTGTGGACTAAAGTCGGTAAAAATCCGAGAGTCGAAAAGAATTTGAAGGTAAGGAAATCCATTTCCCTATATACCATCACTTCTCTGTAATCTTTGTATATGGTTTTATAGCTATACGATTCTTAGGATATGCGATATTACTCCGCTTGCAGATAAAGGATTCCTCAAGGTCGGCTCCCATTTGCTGCGCCAGCTTCGAAGGAATACCCATTATCATTAATTCGGGAGACAGCCAAGGGTTTCCTGTAGGATCAACAGGCCCAACATAAGCCGAATCTTTCGGGGCATTTTCTGCCATGCCTGCCGGGAAAGCGATCATTGTAGCGCAAATAGGCCCTCCGGGTATCACGGTTTTAAAATAGGGCTAAGAGCTGCTGAACTGTGCCAACCCGCAGAGGTTCCTGATCTGCTCGCTGCCTGCAAAGACAATAAAAGACCTGACAGTTTCAGGTGCCAGGTTGTAAGTACACGGAGCAATGACCGTATATTTGCCATGTGGAAGGATTTTTCCTGCTCGTTCTCTCTGTTCATCGAATAACTCAGGGGTTGCCTTTAAATGCTCGGCAGCGCCTCCATGGAAGTCTGGGGTGCCCACAGTTACGAAGTACTTAAGTTTTGGATGCGGTTCGGCAAGTCCCATCCAAGCCATCCCACCGGCGCAACACTGTTCGTGTCTTGCCTCAATATATATTGGGGGCGTCTCTTCAAAGAGAGCTGAAGTGTAAATCGCCTTTGCTACACAACGAGCTACTTTATATGATGGGATTGCACCCTCAGAAATTTCATCCGTACCGTAAACACATAATGGACGTAATTTCAACCTGCCAGCTTCGGTAAGCTTTTTTCCCAGTTCTTCAAGGCCTAACATAATGAACCCTCCATTAAACTAACTGACAGTTTCTCCGAATTTCTCCGAATAATTACTCTTTCAACCATCCTTTTTCCATCCAGTAAGCGCAGTTATGCGTCCAATGTTCTTTATTGGCAAGAATTACATACTTAAACCATTTTCTCCAGGCTTCATGTCTGGCCTCCGCACTGGATTATAAAATTATCCATAATTCTAGGTACAAAGTCGAGCTCATCGCTGTCTGCAGTCGTCAGCGAAAGGCCGTATTTTCCATCAAATAGTTGTTCATGAATAACAAGCGGGCTTCTATCAAACATTATCTTGAGCTGAGCTGTTACATTTGTTATATAGTTCGGGCTACTCAAAAATATGTCGTCAGCATCCAGGAGTTTTTTTCAATACAATCTCATAGTCATCTTTTATTGTGCACACCCCAGTTTCATGACAGGAATTGCATGCAGTGTAGTATTTGATCTTCGTTTTGGCAATATCAACTGACCAACTTCTGCTCCTTCTTCGGAGGCTCCATCCAGAGTGGTGTTCAGTAGTTTTAAAGTATTTCTGTGTTTACCTCTTGGGCTTGACTGTATCCCGACGATCTTCATAAGTTTCTCCTCGGTTTATTTCTATAAAATTACAATACTGTATTCAGTAAAAACTTTACTACTTTTTATAGTTCTTAAAGAGCGAGAATCGAGGCAAATAACTACAACACAAAGTTTTTCTATTTTTTGAATCTAATTTTTAGTATTTTGGAATTTACTTTATGATATTGTATATTAAGTAAATAATAGTCCAATATGGTTTTATATAGAAAAGTTCTAATATCTGTACAACATATTAACTATATATAAAAAATGGGGGTGATGGTAGTGGCACAATCAAATAAACTTGTAAAATATCTAGTCCTCGGTGTTTTCGTTGGAATGTTACTGGTTTATCTTAAGTTTAAGAAAGTAAACATTGAAAAATAAGTCCCAAAGGGACTTTATCTATACCTTTTTTATACCGAAAAACTTTATTTGTCTTAAAAAATTTTAATGCATAACAACTAATACACTGAAAAATAAATAAGCAAGATGTTTAGCTTTGCAAAAGCTACCTGAATAGTTTCAAGTAACGTTCTAGCCATAGCAAGTAGTGTGCTAGGAAAACAAACTACGTTTTTATATAAGCTACGTTTTTGGTGGTTTTCACCATACCAACTGTTAACTATAAATACTATTTTTTTCTCTATGGTACCCTACAAATATAAGCCATGACTCAAATATAAGTAGATCATAAATTATATAATATGGTTAATACATCCTATACTTAAAATAATTTTTATAGTTATAACATATTTTGTTTAACATATTTTATTTAATCCTTCCACTAATATGGAATTCCGTTGTGAGTTGAGAAAAATAAGGTGCATAACTGCATTTAACTATAACTTAATTCACTGGAAAAATTGAGGTAGTTAAGGGTATGAAAAGATACGATGTAATTGTTGTTGGGGCAGGCATAAGTGGGCTTCTTGCAGCGCTTACGCTTTCAAAGCATGGAAAAAAAGTCCTTGTTCTTGAAAAAAGACGAAATCTAGGCGGGAACTGCAACAGCTACATGGTAGATGGCTATCAGGTAGATACAGGAGCACACGCAATTACCCATCTGATTGAAGGACCTCTAAAGAGATTAATGGATAACTATTTTGATTTTCTACCTGTGTTTGAAGACTATGGGCACTACTATATTCGGACTGAAAATGCTTTTGTCAAAGTTCCTTCCAATCTGAAAGATTTCGTGACTTTTGATGTGCTTCCAAGAAAGGACAGGTTATTGCTTTCCCAGATCCTTACAAAAGCCTTTACCCTTTCTTCATTCGGAATAGACCTTTCCAACCAGTCAGTATACGATTTTCTACCAAAAAATCTTTCAAAGGACACCTACGATTTTGTGGATACTATATCAGCTTTTCTCTCTGGCAGGTCAATGAAGGAAACCTCTGCCCAGCGTGTTCTGTCGGGAAGCAGTTTTGTAAGGGACAGCATCACCCAGGAACAGTTTGATGCAATGATCGGAAGACTGGAACCAAAAAAATCTCAATCTACAGAGTCGATCCTTGCCTCAATTCTTCCATATCACCTCCACGCTTCCCTTCAGGCCAGGATGACAAAGGTCACCCAGCCCTTTACTTCCCTTGAAAGGCTTGCAACAAATAATATAAATTATTCTCAGGGCTATCCCAGAAAGGGGTTAAAAGCTCTGCTAGATGCCATTCTTTACTCTCTTCCGGAAACCGTTGAAATCAAAAATGAATGTGAAGTTAAATCCATCCTTGTACAGGACGGAAAGGTTTCAGGCGTGGAAGCCGATGAAATCTATAGCTCTGACCTTGTTATCTACACAGGTTTTGCAACCGAGCTTCCCAGGCTTATAAAAGATCTCCCTGAGGAATATAAGGCAAATCTTGGAGGTATAGTTCACAGTAAAAGCCTGACCATCTGGCTTGGACTGGAAAAAGAGTTTCCCAATTTTAATTATACAGGCTCAGAGATCTGGTTCAAGGACTTCGCCTACTGGGCAACTCCAATAAGTAACTATGACCACTCGCTTGCTCCAAAGGATAAACAGCATATTGGATTTTACTTTGTAAATGATGAAAATAAAAGCGACGAACACGAGA
>NZ_LZPK01000359.1:0-17079 GCF_001729375.1 Methanosarcina sp. A14
TATTTAAAATGGTGACTATACGTATTTACCCGCTCTTGAGTCTAAATAACTGCACTTATAGTTGCGCCTGTAATTATTGCAACAAAAACTCATTGTACCTTATGAGTAGTTGCATTATTTATCCTCGTGACATAGAAGCTTCTCCACTTATCTCAACCCACTTTCCACTCAATTTCAACAGCAGCAATAATCATAGATATAAATCATATGGTTATTCAAAACAACTGAATATAAAAAGTGCTAAATTAAACCATTACTTTTAAACTTAATTTTAACTATTGTGAAATAAAACTTAACAAAACCAATAAACTTATATTGGTTTCTGTATATTATTATATACGCGAATAAAATATATTAAAACAAGTGTTTAAACGGTAGGAAAATCCTACGCTACTTTTATAATAAAAATTCGCGAGCAATACTTAAAACAAAGACATTACTGCAATCATTGCAGACATAATTGTTTGTTGATACGTATGCTGAAAAGCGTCTGGCATTTAAGCTGAGAGAATTGAACTACCTGTATTTGCTTCTTATTTTTTGGGTGGTTGTTTGGAAACAGCATATAGTATCATGAAATTATAGAGTTGATATATGTGGATATAGATAAAAAGAGATTTCTAAAATCACTAGGATTTCGGCGAGAAGTTGAGACAGTTGCAAAGTGTATATGTCCGTTATGTGAGGAGAGAGTAGACGAAGACGAATTCCGAAGCGAAGCGTTTGTCAAGGAATTCAAAAGTTCAGGACTGTGCCAGGGATGTCAGGACACGGTTTTTGGATATAAGGTAGCGTGGTGATCGATCAATTACCTATTAAGGTATTGGAAATCCCTGTTTAAGGTGGCAAGCATGGATTTTGATTTACCTCTACCTTTAATTTCTCACAGAAAAAGATTTATATTTTTTTCACAAACTTCTTGTTTTAACTCCTATATTCGCCATTTCTCGTTCGTATTATCTAATTTTATAGTGGTCTTTGATTTAAAATAAATTTCCACAAAAGTTTATTTCTTGTTCATATTATCTAATTTTATAGTGGTCTTTGATTTAAAATAGATTTCCACAAAAGTTTACTTTTGAAGTTTACTTTTAAAGAGTCCATTTTCTTAACTTACTTCAGTTTCTTCAATTGGGCCCATCAATCTTGCCAGCCATTTCGTTTCCTCAAAGCTTTCAAGTATAATCTTCAAAACTATTGTAAGTGGTATCGAAAGCAGCACACCTGCAAGTCCAAACACAAAATTCCAGTAAAGAAGAGCAAGAAACAGGAAAGCAGGAGATAGTTGCAAGCCTCTTCCCATAATGGATGGGAAAAGAACATTTTCTGCAAGTGCGTCCACAATGACGATAATTAAAATGACTGCGATAGCTCCTAAAGGCCCATACTTGAAAAGCGCAAGCATTATGGGAGGAACAGAAGCAATAACCAGACCAATATAGGGAATATAACTTAATAGAAATATGAGGACTCCCCAGAGAATAGCATAGTCGATGCCTCCGATAAAGAGAAGGAGAGCAATTGTAATACCAGTTATAAGGTTTATTTCTGCTCTTATGACAATGAATTTTACCAGCTTTTTGCTAAATTTACTCATCCTCAAGCGGAGTTCGGACTGCTTTCCAATTTCCGAGTCTACTTTTTCAGGAGTATTGGCGGCATCAATTAGCAAAAATGCTGCTGTAACAATAATAATTCCGACTGTTGCTCCAGCATTCACAATTCCATTAACGGTATTTGCCATGAGAGAAATTGTTATCGATACCATACTACGGAGAATCGACTGTATGGAAAATTCTTCATATGAAGGGACATATTTTGCAAGATTATTCACAAGTTCGGTCAACTGAGCTTGATAAATCGGAATCTGACTTCCAAACTGCAATGCTGCTTCAACAACTATTATCCCAAGAACCAGGATAATTAGAGTAAATAGTAAAATTACCAGAATAACACTCAGTACACCTGGAATACCTCTTTGTTTTAGCCAGCGGACAAGCGGAGTAAAGATCAACGCGGTAAACACAGAGAAAAAGACGACTGTAAGTATTGATGCAATTTCCCGCATCCCTATTGTCAAAATAACGGCAGCGGTGCTGTAAAGTAAAATTTTAGCGGGTACTGAATAATCGTTTGAATTTATAATTTCATCCCCCCAATTTTGCTTTCGCAGTTATACATATAGTCGCGCCTGTAATTATTGAAACTATTGAAACAAAAACTCATTGTACCTTATTGAGTAGTTGCATTATTATCCTCGTGACTATAGAAACTCATGCCTGCTTTTTAACTTCTCTAAAAATAACATCTGTCAAATATATCAAATATTACTTGCCTTAGCACAGCCATTTCTTCTAACTCTTCTCAGGCTAGAACTCAGTCCTCATATGCCATTTGATCGAGCGCAGTTGTTGTAATTGTCATAATGAGTGCATTTTGTCCAGGCTCAATTTTCACTCCATAGGCATCCTGATGTTCCATAGGCATCCTGATGTTCCATAGGCATCCTGATGTGAACTCATTTTTTCGAGATTTCTGCAATTTGCTCCCCTTCAACATCAATCCTATACGCATGATCCAGAATATTGCCCCTAATTTCCATTTCAAGGATCACTCTCCTGATCTATTCAGTTTCATCAAGAATCACTTTCCTTATTTATTCAATCTCAATACCTTCACTTGAAGAAACAACTTACTAATCTTATCATAACACAAAGAAAAATAAAAACAAAGAAGGATAATAATATTTCATTTTTTTGCAAGAGAATTAATAATTAAAATCCCAATTACATGTATTCTTTCCAGGATTAAACTTTCCAGGCTTGAACTTTTCAGGCTTGAACTTTTCAGGCTTGAATTTTTTAGGTTTGAACCTTTCAGGTTTGAATTTTACAGATTTGAGATCTCCAGAATCGCTCTTTTAAGGTATTTTCACAAGGCTTTTCTGTAAATCTCGATAATATCTTCTTTTGAAAGCTCTCTGGGATTTGTTCGGCGGCAGACATCCTGCATTGCATGTTCAGCCAGAAGTTCGAGATCTTCTTCCTTTGCTCCAAGCTCTTTTAAGCCGGAAGGAATTCCTATATCCAATGCGAGTTTCCTGATGGCTTCTATAGCCCGGTCTGCGGCTTCTTCATGGCTTAGTCCTTCCACTTTTTCTCCCATTGCCCGGGCAATATCTGCAAAGCGTTCCGGGACGACTTTCTTGTTGTATGCTTCCACATACGGAAGAAGAATCGCATTGCAGACCCCGTGTGGAAGGTTATAAAGTCCTCCTAGCTGGTGCGCCATGGAATGTACATAACCAAGGCTTGCGTTGTTGAAAGCAATACCTGCCAGGTATTCGGCATGTGCCATCATATCCCTGGTCCTCACGTCTTCTCCGTGGGCAACGGCTTCACGTAAATATTTTGAGATAAGTTCTATGGATTTGATAGCAGCTGCATCTGTTGTAGGCGTGGCCATGGTAGAAACGTAAGCTTCAACCGCATGAGTTAAAGCGTCCATACCGGTTGCAGCCGTAAGTGCAGGTGGCATACTGACCATGAGTTCAGGGTCGTTAACTGCAATATAAGGGGTAATGCGCGGGTCGACGATTGCCATTTTGATATGCCGCTTCGTATCCGTAATAATTGTAAAACTCGTCATCTCACTCGCAGTGCCAGCAGTCGTATTTACCGTGATAAGTGGAGGAATTCCTTTTGTAACTTTTCCGACGCCCTCATAATCATTGATTAATCCACCATTATATACTACAATGCCAATTGCCTTTGCGCAGTCCATAGGACTTCCTCCTCCGACAGCGATTATTATATTACAGTCCTCTTTTCTGTAAATATCCGCTCCTTCCATAACTGAAGTATCTGTCGGATTAGGGTCTGCTCCTGGAAAGATTGTGCCTTCCAGGCCTGCGTCTTTAAGAATTTTGTATATGTCCAGTGCAAGCCGTTCTCCATGCTTGCTTTTGCCGGAAACTATAAGGGCTTTTGTAGCTCCCAGATCTTTTGCATGCTTGCCGATTTCTTTTACGCAGCCAGCTCCCATAAGGGCGACTTTCGGGTTCAGATAGGTATATGTTTTGTTTTCGGTCATGATTTATATTCCCCCTGGCAATTCTTTTTAGATACCCTAAACAGATCTTTATAAATTTTTTATTGGAAATTCAATATATTAATGGAAATTATTTTTCTCGGTGACTAATAAAGTTTTGCTCCGGGACATAATTTTTGAAGCCATGAACAAAAGCCATGAGAGCAAAAGGTGTTTTATCCCAAAATTACATTTCTTTCTTAATTTTTCAATTGTAATGATCTGTCGTATACGGGTGATCACCATTTCACTTCAACTTCGAAGTTGTTTCATTGTACAGAATCATTCTACATTACCAAAATGAAGCTTAAATTTACTCAGCATTTAATTTTTTTGTGCCGTCTGTTACTATTCGCGTATTGAACATTCAAATGGTTTTGAATCTGCGAAATCATTTCAGGATAAAAAAGTGATACTAAATTTATAACTGTGTAAATATAAATATAAAGACCCATAAAAAACAGAGAACTAAATACGTATAAAAAAAGAGCCAATAGCTATGGATAAGTTTGTTTTTTTCCAAACGTATAGCTATTTAATAAATCAATCCTAATTAAATATACATGAGTGGGATCAGGCTTGGGGTAGATTGTCTTTCAACATATGAAGAAGGAATAAAAAGAGAGTGGATTATAGGAAACGGACTTGGAGGATATGCTTCCTCTACAGTTATCGGGGTAGACACAAGGACTTACCACGGGCTGCTTGTGGCTGCTCCAGAAAACTCACCAGGAAGGTTTGTACTGCTTTCTTCCCTTGATGAGGAAATTTCTACTGATGAAGAGAGTTATAAACTTGCAGTCCATAAATTTCCAGATACTGTTTCTCCTACGGGCTTCAATTGCCTTTCCGAATACCTTCAAAACCCATTTCCTCTCTGGATTTACCAGCCTGGCGATTTTACCGTGAAGAAAAAAGTCTTCATGATTCATAACAGTAACACGACCTGTATTCTCTATGATATCGAATCCAGAAAAGATGAAGCTTTGCTGAAAGTTTTTCCACTGATAAACTCAAGAGACTTCCATTACACTGCTCGCTCAGGATACCTTTCTTTTTCTCAGAAAGCTCATCCGGAAGGAGTAGAGCTGGAGAGTTCTAATGGTTTTACCTTCTCTCTTTCATCCAATCTTGAATATCATTCTGATCCCAGGTGGTACTATAACCTGGAGTATGATGCTGAAAAGCAAAGAGGGCTTAACTACCAGGAAGATAATTTCAGTCCTGGATATTTCGAAGGCAAGCTCAAACAGGGAATTTCTCGTTTCTTTATCATTGCTTCAACAGACGAGATTCCTTCTCTTAATCTCAGAAAAGTTGATGAACTCTATAAAAGGGCAGTAAACCGCCAGAACTTACTTATTCTCAATTCCAGGCTTACAGATCCTTTTGCCCTTAAACTTCTCAGGGCAACGGACACTTTTACAGTGAAGAATCCTTCTTCAGGTGAAAATACTGTAATTGCAGGATATCACTGGTACTCTGACTGGGGAAGGGATACCATGATATCTCTAACTGGCCTGTACTTAATTCCTTATCGTCATGAAGAAGCCAGGTCCGTTCTCATGAATTTTGCTAAATATTGCAGGAAAGGCTTAATTCCCAACACTTTTCCGTCTTTTGGAGGAGAACCAGTCTATAATACGGTAGACGCTTCTCTCTGGTTTATCCATGCTGTTAGCCGCTATTTTGCATATACAGGCAACTTTCTTTTCCTCGCAGATATCTGGGACACTATAGAGGCTATTATAGATAACTACTGTAAAGGTACGAACTTTGGAATCTGCATGGATTCTGATCATCTTATTCGGCAGGGACCTCAACTAACCTGGATGGACGCTAAAATTGGAGAGCGGGCAGTAACTCCTAGAGTAGGTAAAGCCTGTGAAATTAATGCCCTCTGGTACAATGCCTTGAAAATTGCTTCCAGCCTGGGTACTATTCTTGGAAAAGAGGTCTTTTTATATGAGATGCTTGCAGATGGTGTGGCCTCAAATTTTGAGAGCGTTTTCTGGAACCCGGAAACTAACTGTCTCTTTGACCTTGTATATCAGGATGAAGCCGGAAACGAGGTTAAAGACCCTGCAATTCGCCCCAACCAAATCTTTGCCGTATCTCTTCCTAACACCATGCTCCCCCCTGAGAAAGAAAAAGCGATTGTGGACAGAGTTGAAAAAGATCTTTTGACACCCTTTGGGCTTAGAAGTCTTTCGACTGATAACCCATTATATAAAGGACAGTATCATGGAGATGCATTCACTCGGGACACAGCTTATCATAATGGGACAGCCTGGCCCTGGCTCCTTGGCGCTTATGTGAGAGCTTACCGGAAGGTTCACAATTATTCCGAAAAGAGTCTTGAAGATATGAGGGCTCTTCTGGAAGGCTTTAACACGCATCTTGAAACCGAAGGCTTTGGTACCATTTCCGAAGTTTTTAATGGCGATTATCCTTACTCTCCAGGCGGATGCATAGCTCAGGCCTGGAGCGTTGCAGAAATTTTTAGAGCATATGTAGAGGACGTGCTTGAGATCAGGCCACTCTTAAGCACAATATCCCCAGCAGTCTTAAGCACAATATCCCAGGAAATGGATATGACGAGCCTCTCATTGAGTAAGATGAATGAGAGAACAATATAAGCTGGACAATATAAGCTGGAGGGGAATAATATGAACTGGAAAGACCATGGGGAGCTATTTATACGGTCTAGAAAAAATCCAATACTTACGGTTGAAGATTGGCCTTATCGAGCTAATTCAGTATTTAACCCTGCAGCTGCTATAATTGATGGTAAAATTCTGTTACTGGTCAGGGTTGAGGACCACAGGGGTTTTTCTCACTTTACGGTAGCAAGGAGTGAAAACGGAATTGATGGCTGGGAAATTGACAGTGAGCCAACCTTTTTTCCGGACCCCGTAAATTACCCTGAAGAGATATATGGCGTTGAAGACCCGCGCATAACTTACATCGATGAGATGGGAAAGTGGGCTATAGTATATGTGGCTTTTTCGGATAGTGGTCCCTTGCCAGCCCTTGCCTTTACCGAGGATTTTCGTAATTTTGACCGAGCAGGATCTTTGATGCCTCCAGATAATAAAGACGCTGCTATTTTTCCTGTAAGGTTTAACGGCAAATGGGCTATGTTACACAGGCCTGCACCTACTACTCACACTTTGAAAGCTAATATCTGGATCTCCTTTTCTTACGATATGAAATCCTGGGAAAAACCTGAAGTTCTTCTGTATGCCAGGGAAGGTGGATGGTGGGATGCTTATAAAATCGGTTTATGCCCACAACCGCTCCGTACACCAGAAGGCTGGTTAATTATGTACCATGGAGTACGCCAGACGACCTCGAAAATAAGTTACAGGCTCGGGCTTGCTCTTCTTGATCTTGAAGATCCCACGAAAGTGCTCCGCAGGTCGGAAGGCTGGATTTTCGGGCCTCGTGAGACATACGAACGCAGTGGAGATGTCAATGACGTTGTTTTTCCCTGCGGATGGGTCTTAGTAAACGATAAAATTCGTATTTATTACGGAGCTGCCGATACCTCGGTATCAGTTGCCAGTGCAAAATTTAGTGATATCATGGAGTATATCTGCGGGTGCCCTGGAAAACAGTTCCCTGAAGAATACTGCAGGTGGTTTGCAGAAAATAAGGGAAAGAATATTGATCTGAGAAGAGGATAAATCTGGAACTGGATGATCGTCTACTGAAAACCATAATCCTGTATCTTTAGTTTTAACACTGGTTTGGAAGGAACTTAATGTTTAGCATCCTATCTACTGTGTCTCGTAGCCTATGATCTCTGATTCCTCTATTTTATGACCACAATATTTACATTCATGTGGTTGATAGCAGATGATTTCATAAGGATCTTCAACCTTGTTCAAAGTAGAACCAGGATTTCTTTTCTGACCACCAGGACGTTTAATACTTCCTTTTTGTGAACTCTCTGTTTTAGGCTTCTTTTTGCTGATAACACCATTGGAAGGACGTTTCTTTTTGCCTTGAATCCAATTTAACAAAGACTTTAATTCATTTATCCGTTCTTAAAGCTTAATTACTTTAGATTCTAAAACCTCAATGAACATCTTTAGCTTTGTTTTGAGATTCTAAAGCCTCAATATATGAGACAATAGTATCATGATTCAAGCGGTATTGAGTAAGAATCTCTTTACGTTCTATATACAGCTCTCAAATATTTTTGAGTTTTATATTATATTAATAATAAAATGTTAAATTTATATGAAAAATAACTCCGAAATTGAAGTAGCTGGATAGTTAATCTAAGAATAAAGTTAACATTGATTAGTATTCAAATTTAGGAACTGTTTTAATTTTAAGGTATTATTATTCATTAAATTTTAAGGTATTATCATCCATTAAATTTTAAGATATCTTCATTTATTAAATTTTAAGATATCACCATCCATTAAATTTTTTTTAGAGATTTTTACTGGCCTTTAATGTACTCAAAAGTCCAGAGTGGAATTCCTCCCATTTCTCCCTTTTCAAGATGTTCCATCTCATGAGCTGCACTATATGCCGGCGTACCTTTCAGTTTTATGTGTTTTTTCTTTAATTCCCTGATTGTTATTTTCCTGAGATCAGGGTTTACCTCTGCAAATATGATGTTTTTTGCATGTAGGGTTATTATGTAGGGCCTTTCAACCAGTTCTCTTTCTTCTTTTGTTCCGCATTTTTCCAGCCTTCGGATGACTCCTTCCTCGGCTATGACTTCGGGTTCGATAAAGAAGTATATCTTTTCCAGAGTATAGCCGGTTTTGCTCTCCTCATCATAATAAGTGATCACGTCTTTTACTGCCATGCTTTTTGTTTCTTCAGAGGCATAACTCCAGGAGCCTCCTGATTTTAATGAAAGCAGAAAAGGAAGAAATAGATCTTCTGAAATTCCAAAACTGGAAATCATATGCTTTTCCAGGGCTGAAAATTTGAAGATTGCTTGAATTTCTTCAATGTCCATATTCACTTCCCCTTCTTAAGAATTTGAATCTCGAAGTCGATTTTATTTTTCTTTATAAATTTTCTGAGAATTAAGCTGTATGTTTTGGCAGGTTCTAATTTACTGACTGATACTTTTCCTAACCTTCAAAGATTAAGTCTTTTGAGTTTATGACGAAACACTTTCCGGTTTGAGGAATTTTTTACTTCTCCCAAAAACCGATTTTTTGTTCACAGCTAAACATAGGATGTCTCCGCTATCTCTGCCTGGCAATCTTATCATAATAAATGTACTTAAATATTTAATTATGTCTTCAAAATGTGAGAATTACAACTTATAAATATCTCCGAGTTTTTTGCATTTGATAAGTTGTCAGAGAGAAATAAGCTAATTTTTATACATAATGGAATAACAAATAAGTATATATAGTCAACATTCATACATTTACACTCACTCCATCGGTAAATAAAAAAACAGTTAGAGCTTTGAGTCCTAGATTTGAGTCCTAGATTTGAGTCCTAGACTTGAGTCCTAGACTTGAGTCCTAGATTAAACTGATTTCAAAAATTAATATTTCCTCACGGTTCAGATAATGTTTGATTATTGGAGTATGTTAAACTTTTAAAAGTGAAAAATATGTAATTTCAGAAACGCTCTAAGGAATTTGTTTCAATGACCAATAATAATAGTTCGCTTCAAATACTCTATTTTCTGTTTAGACCACATAGAAAACTGTTAGGCATCTATCTCATAAGTCTTCTAGTTTTCAGCTTTTTGGATGTTCTCAGAGTATTCCTTATCTATCCAATTATTAACTATGGACTCAATATCAATCAGAGTTCTAATTTTCTTGATAGAATTTATCAATCATGTACCTATGGAGATCTTAATCCATTTCTTGTATCTGCTATTGTACTTGCTATTGTAAGTATAATTAGTGCAGGAGTAGAAGTCGGTGTCTCGTATCTTGGAAGTAAGACATTTGCTACTGTAAGGGATACAACTGATCGCCTGGTTTTTAATACCCTGAGAAAACAGCCATATGAATATTTTGCCAGTCATAAGCAGGGTGATATTTTATATATTGGGCAACAAGCAGTAGAGCAAACAGGACTTGCTGTTTTTAACGTTGTAGGCTTTTTTCAGAATCTGTTGCTTTGTTTGTTCTATCTCTCGTTTATTTTTATTTTATCCTTCAAGATCAGTACTTTTATTCTAATTTTTGGAGCCATCTATGTTTTTCTCATGAAAAACGTTATTTTTTCAAGAGTTTACAGACATTCATTAGTTTTAAACCACTCCGCACGCGCAAAATCTGTCATATATAACGAGTTTATTTCAGGAATTAAAACAATATTTATTACTGATTCAATCAATTTCTGGGCCGGGAATTACAATAAGGCAGTAGATAATATTAAAAAAAGTTATGTATTTGCTATGATTCTTCAACGACTGCCAGGCGCAGCAAATAACCTGCTGATCTTTCTAATAATTTCACTTGGTGCTGCAGGGCTTTACTATTTAACTGATGGTCATTTTTTGCCATATATAGGAATATTTGGGACGTTCCTGCTTGCTCTTTACAGGACAATACCTGCCCTAAACGCTTGCCAGTCACAGTTTGGTGTAATAGTACAGCAGTTTCCTGCAATTGAAGCAGTATATAATTTTCTGCAGGAGAAAAATAATATGAATGTTCATTTAAATAACGTGCAGAAGCGAGAATTCCTGTTTCAAAAATCAATCATTTTTAAAAATGTGTTTTTCAGATACAGTGACACTCAAAAATATACCATCAACAACTTGTCGTTTACAATTAAAAAAAGCACAAAAACTGCAATCGTCGGTAATTCTGGTGCTGGAAAAACTACAGTTGCAAATTTATTGGCACTTTTGTACAGGCCAACATCTGGAGAAATCCTTGTCGATGGAGTAAATCTTAACGAATTCAATCATTCTGATTATTTAAAGAGACTCGGATACCTTGGGCAGGAGACGTTTATTTATCACGACTCCATTAAAGAGAATATCCGATTTGGTCTAGACTGCAATGATGAGGAAATCATCGAAGCTGCAAAACTTGCCGATGCTCATGAATTTATTATAGCGACCTCTGAAGGTTACGATACAATTATTGGTGACCAGGGTATCAAACTTTCTGGAGGACAACGGCAACGTATTGCAATTGCACGGATAATCTTGCGAAAACCTGAAATTTTGCTCTTAGATGAGGCAACAAGTTCACTTGATAACATAGCTGAACAGCGCGTAATGGAATCAATTGATAGAATCTCAAAGGATATGACAGTAATAACTATCGCACACCGCTTGTCGACGGTAAAAAATGCGGATGTAATTTATGTGCTAAAAAACGGAGAGATTGTTGAGAGTGGAAAACACGATGAGTTGCTTGAGTTAAAGGGTGAGTACTACAAACTCTATAACAAGGCACCTCTATTTTCAAGCAACTATCTTGATTTATCGACTGAGACCACGTCTTTATAAACAAAGTTCATATATTTATACACAAAACTCCTGCAAAGGCAATGATAAACAAATGTAATATTGGTATTAATAATAAAAAACAAGATTATGCGGCCTTATCCACTGCAAGCAAAGGGAAATATTCGTGCTAGCAATGCCAATTACTGTTTTTTATTTCAAATGTATAATTCTTGGAATAATTTAAAAACTTCTAAAATAGAAAATTATATATTGTCAATCTTGGTACGTTTACACATGTTCCTTCCGGTAGATGAGAAACAATTCAAATTCTGGGTCTTGCACCGTAATGGACTCCCTAACATTAATATTGCAAAACAATTTAGGATCTCGAGGCAGGCGGTCTCAAGAGCGCTCCTCAGTATGGATAAGCGTATTGAAGAAACCCTGCTTGAGATGGCCAGTGCAAACAGGATCGAAGTTGAAAAACTTGACTCAAAGAAAGGGATACTCTTCGGAAGATCAATTCCCTTCAAAGTCAACGCAATAATTTTTGTTTCGGCAAAACATGGGATGCAGGTCTGGTATGAACACGAAGGAGAATGCGGATCTTGTGAAAGATACAGGGAATGCATTGAACTGCTCTGGGACTTTGCAGAGGAAATGAATCTCAAACTTCAGAGTACGGAAGATCCAACAAAATTAGCTGACGAATTATTTCGAAAATTAAAGAAATTAGTAGAACAGACCTGAATTCTGAAAGGAAAATGAGGTGTAGCCTTGGCTTACTATTTCAAGCTTGACTCAATTAACTCTCCATTAATGCACTCCCCAACATTTCTTACTAGCTTAGGTTCATGGCATAAATGGAGAGTAAAGTTGATGTTGATTTACGGCTTTTGTTTGACAGCTTTCCTATGTTTGACAGCTTTCCTATGTTTGACAGCCTTCCTGTATTGCCTTAAAGATGTTTACCGGGAAAATAACAATAACAAGAGTGTGCTTATCAATAGACTTTACATACCAGAGATATACATTGCAAGGACGGGAGCGTAGTATGACTATCACTCTCGAATATGTAAAAAAATTAATGGGCTGGTGCCCTAACACAGGAGCATTTGAAGGGCGACAATACTCTGATATCGGAAAAATTGAGCTGGATACTCTGGATGACATAAGGGGAAGGAATGGAGATTTAAGGTCAGAACCTAAAAAAACTTCTTTTATTACCAATATACTAAAACTCGTATCTGGAAATATCACTGCACAGATCCTGAGCATAATTTTTGTATTTTTAGCCGTTAAAATTTATAATCCTGAATATATCGGAATTTCTCATCTTATTCTTTCAATCTCAAGCATACTGATGATCTTCTCTACTTTTTCATATCAATTTGCTATCATGTTGCCGAAAACAGAGGAAGATTCTGCAAACCTTGCTTGCCTCTGTACAATACTGGTAACTCTTACATCTTTAATAACAGCTTTAATATTGCTGTTTTTCCCAAAATATGTTGATTATTTACTTAATTCCCCGGAAATCTCAAATTATTTAATTTACATTCCAGCAATAATATTTTTTAACGGCATTTTTCTCACGCAGAACTACTGGCTTTCAAGAAAGACCAGTTTTGGAGTCATAGCTGGGTCCAAAGTGATAAATTCTGTTTCAACCGGAGTACTCCAGTTAGCTATCCCTATATGGAATGTCTCTCCGTTAGGCTTGATAGTCGGATATATTGTGGGATATGGAAATGCAGACTTTTTCATGCTGAAAGATATAAGGGAAGATTTAAGGATCTTCAAAAAAGTTTCACTGAAAAGAGTAAAAGAGATAGCTATTCAATATAAAGATTTTCCATTATTTAATTCCTCATCTACACTTACAAACACTATTTCATTACAGATACCGACTATTTTGCTTGGACATTATTATGGAACAAGTATTGTAGGATATTTTTTTCTTGCAAATCAAATATTAAATATTCCATTGGGATTTTTAGGAGCAGCTATAGAGCAGGTCTTTTTCCAGAAAATTAGTGCAGTGAAAAATGGGAATGAGTCTGGAGGTATGAAAGATATAGTTGAAGAGGTTTACAAAAAGCTAATTTTAATAGGAGTATTCCCTACGTTACTCTTTCTGATTCTAGGAAAAGAGATATTTACGTTTATTTATGGAGAGAGCTGGTACATTTCAGGGATATATATAAAAATCCTTGTTCCATGGATATTTCTTGTCTTCATATCCCAACCGATTTCATCTCTCTACATGGTGTTTGATAAGCAAGGAGTCTGGTTTACATTCAGTATAACTCTATTAATCTCAAGAGTCATAGCACTGGTTATAGGAGGAACTTATGGAAGTCCCGAGTTTGCCCTTGGCCTGTTCAGTTTTACAGGAGTTTTGTTCTGGATCTGGAACAATTCATATTTACTGAACCTCGCAGGAATTAACAAAATAAAAAGCGCTAAAATCTTTCTTAAGTGTGTGACAATTAGCATCATCGTTTTGCTACCGTTAATTTTGCTTAAAGTGTTCTCTGTAAGTTTTTATATAATTCTCCTCGCAGTAGTACTTATGACGCCTATCTACTATGGTATAACCCTCCATGATGACCCGACATTTAAGAGAATGTTCTCGGCCTTACTTTGTGGTGTAAAGAATAAAATCTGAAAGGAAATTTAATTTCGTTAAGGAACTTGTAAAAAGGCATTCGAAAACAAAAACTATTCATTTGTCCATGTACAATCTCAACGCTCACAAAGAAAATATTCACAAAGAAAAGTCGCTTGAATAAACTTTCGGAAACGAAAAAGCAGAAATAGGCACTTTGGTTCATAAAATGGGCTTCCGGACTAAAAAAGAAGCGGGCATGAATGTAATATCAACTGGAAGTTTATTCGAAAAGTTGCTGATGAAAAAATGTCAAAATATTGTGCACCATAAATAAATTGCCAGGAAATAGTGTGCATTGATTCCAAATTATGAGAAATAAAACTGGACTTTGAAATCAACGCTGGTTAATGAGTTTTTTATAAAAGAATCACGGATGGACATGGATAAACACGAATTGAAACATCTGTGTTCATCTGTGTTTATCCGTGGCTTATTGAGGATATATGGAATTGCAATACTAAAAGTGACTTTTTGATAAAGGTACACTTTACTCATTTATTACCCTTGTTGTTGAATGAACGTCCACAGCTACCGCTTTATACGTTTAAGGGCTCGCATGTAAAGGCAAACTACAACATAAAATCTGGAGAAGAGGGATCTGAACAAATTTCAAAAGATTTAGGAACCCTTGCTAGGAGTTACTTTGATTACTCCGCCTCCGCTGGTATTATTTCCAGCTTGAATGGCCTCCAGAATACGTTCCTTCTTTCTTTGGGTACTACTCACAATCTTAGTTACGTTTTCTGTTTCAGTTGCATTTTCTACTTCGGTAACTACTTCAGCAGAAGTTATTTCTGTAACAGGAGTTTCTTCTACAGCCTCGGTTGCGGTTACACCTTCCTGAACCGGAGTTACAGCTTCAGTTTCAGTTACTGCTTCAGCCTCGGTTACTGCCTGGACTTCGGTTGCAGCCTCTTTTGGAGTTTCCGTTTCATTTGGAGCTTGCTGACCAGCGCATCCGATGGCTAGGAATACACCGAAAAATACTATCAAAATAATAAATGATTTTTTCATATTTTCCCCCACTTATAATTATGTCGTTATTAATTGATACTTTATAATTGATATCTGGATTTTATAACAATTCCTACTAGATTCTGAACATAATTCATCACATGAGATTAAAGATAGCTATATACCACAGATATTTCAGTTATATACCACAGATATTTCCCCTTTATTATGTTTTTTGAATGTAGGTAAGATCCGAATTCTTTAGATTCTGTTCAATTTCCCTAAGTTATAATACTGGGAATTCCAATATTGTTAAATGACTTTTAGATGACTTTTTGGGGGGAAGTCATGAAAATAAAATCCGTTAATCCTTACACTGAAGAAGTAAACTGGACATATGACTCATTTTCTTTCGAAGAATGTGAGTCCATGATTGAAAATTCTAGGGCTGCTTTTTCCGGGTGGAGTTCATTGTCTGTTGAAGAAAGAACAAAATACTTTTCAAGGGCTGAAAAGGTCATCAGGCAGAATACCGAAATTTATGCCGAAATTATTACGAAAGAGATGGGAAAACCTATCAGGCAGTCAAGAGATGAGATTGAAGAATGCGCCTGCCTCTGTGATTACTATGCGGAAAACGCTGCAAAGTTCCTTAAAGACGAATTTGTAGATATCGGAGCTGAAAAAAGTTACGTAACCTTTGAGCCTCTTGGAGTAATTTTCGGGATAATGCCCTGGAATTTGCCGTTCTGGCATGTTTTCAGGTTTGCAGTGCCTACAATGTGTGCGGGAAACGTATGCGTAATCAAGCATTCTTCGAATGTGCCTGCTTCGGCGCTGGAAATTGAAAAAATATTCCTTGAGGCCGGATTTCCTGAAAATGTTTTCAATACCCTGTTGATTGACTCAAAAACTGCAATGGAAATTATTGAAGAAGAGCTGGTAGATGGGATTTCGCTTACTGGCAACATAGATGCAGGTTCGGAGATAGGGGAACTTGCAGGGAGCCTGGTAAAGCCTCTCGTACTTGAACTGGGAGGTTCGGATCCTTTCATAGTACTTGAAGACGCTGATCTCGAGAGAGCTGTGAAGGTTGCTGCAGAGTCCAGTTTTTTGAATACCGGACAGAGCCATATTGCTGCCAAGCGATTTATTGTCTTGGAAGCTATCGCTGTGGACTTTATCGAGGCATTTGAGCTTGAAATTCAAGAACTGAAAATCGGGGACCCTATGGATGAAGAAACCGATATTGGACCTCTTGCAAAGAAAGAATTTCTTGATAGTCTTGAAAGAGTCCTGAAAGACGTAAAAAAGAAAGGTGCAGAACCTCACGTTTACGGAGAGGAGCAGAGTAAGGGTTTTTTCTTCAGGCCGACCCTCATTCCTGCAGCCAGTAACGATATGAAGGTTTGCAATGTAGAGGTTTTCGGGCCCATTGCCTCTGTGATCACGGTAAAAGACGAAGATGAGGCTGTCAAAGTTGCAAACTCCACTGAGTTAGGGCTTGGAGCTGAAATATGGTCCAGAGACCTTGAAAGAGCTCAGAGGCTGGCAAAAAGAATAAAATCCGGATTTGTAGCCATTAATGGAATGGTCAAACCCGATCTAAGGCTACCTTTTGGAGGAGTAAAAAAATCCGGAATCGGACGAGAGCTTTCTCATTATGGGCTTAAGGAATTTGTAAACATAAAGACGGTTGTGGTCAACAAGTAAGTCTAAATAACTGATAATTGATTGAAGTTTTTATTGAATAGTGGTCAACAAGTGAGTCTAAAGAACTGATAATTGATTGAAGTTTTTATTGAATAAACCTTATCCAGAATTTACCCAGGGAATTTGTTTAAGCTTGGCAATCTGTTTAATTCTCAGGTGGTGGACTTCCCGCTTAGAGTTAAATATTGTTCTTGGAATCAATCTACGAATAAGGAGTGAAAATAAAGAGTAAAAATAA
>NZ_LZPK01000360.1:0-16211 GCF_001729375.1 Methanosarcina sp. A14
ATTAGCTTTAACATAGCTTACATTAGCTTTAACATAGCTTTTACATTAGCTTTAATTTAGGGTGATCTCACAGAAATTTTAAAAAAATTTATAAATATATACTTAATATATCTTTAAAAATTTTTATCAATAACTATTTAAATGGTTTCAAAAGGATATATTGAATAGTTTAGTGGAAGGATAAAAGTGCGCTCCAAAGATAAGTACATTAATACCCCTAGATACATAAAATTAGCATCAATATTTGGGTTTATAATAATATTATCAGCCTTAGCTATTATAATTAACAATCATACCCCTAGTGCATATGGTTTTTCAATATACAAAATGTATCCGGAATATTTTTGGATCCTTATTGTTATAGCTATTTTCATAGGTCAGATGATATTAATATATAACGCAGTTTCCAAGTATGAGAATAATAGTTGGCTAATTGGTTTTTTAATGATAATTATTTCAAATCTAATTTTATTGTGTATGCCGATTATCAGAGGATATTTCATACATGGCAGGGAAGATGTTTTAACTCATATTGGTTATATGGTTGATATTGAGAATAAACATAATATTATTTCTAACCCTTATCCCATGCTTCACATAATAGGTTTTACACTAAAATCCTTCTCTGGTTTAAGTTATAACGATATTACTATGTTTTTACCTATATTTTATTCATTATTATATATATTTTCATGGTATATTCTTGGGAAATATATATTTAAAAATAAACGTGATCTATATATAATGTTAGCATTTTCTTCGATACTATTACTTGGCAGTAAAAATGTTATGCTTAGCCCTAATGGGCAAGCAATTCTTTTTGTCCCTTTATTTCTTTATATCTTTTTTAAATCGAGATTACCAAAGAACGCTGCATCATATTCGATTCTGTTAATTCTACTTAGTTTTTTTATAATATTTTCTCATCCTTTAGTCACAATTTTGCTTACAGTAACGATTCTATTATCTGATATTACTATGTATTTTAATAGTACCAAAAATTCTGAAGTTAAAATAAAAAAATCAACTAATTTATTATCAATTATGATATGTTCCTTTCTTGTATGGTCTTCATATTTACATATTCTTGCATACAGTATAGAAAATATAGTGTTTACATTAATATCCAGTGACGGAGGCGGCTCTGAATTTGGGAGATATCAAACTTCTGTTAGTTCTGTCGATATATCTATTCTGAAAATTGTCGGACTAGTACTAAGTATATACGGTTCCTACGTCTTATTATCCATGCTTTCTGTCATCTGCATAATATACATACTTACTTTTTGGAAAAAATATAATATGAAAATGAATTATTATCATAAACTTTCAATATTAGGGTGGATATTACTGATATGTGTCTCAGTGTTATTATTTTTCTTTAATGATCAATTTGGTTTCATAAGAGTTTATAGTTATTCAATATTTTTCTCTATTATCTTGATATCTTTTTCAATAAGTATGTTTCTGAGAAGACCTTCGAATAAAAATAAAAGTAACTTGAAAGTATTGGTAGTAATATCTTTATTTTTGATACTTATCACGAGTTTATCCACATATAGTTTATTTTTGTCACCTGCAATTTTAAAAACAGATCAACAGACCCCAGAGAGCGAGTTTTCTGCAATGAAAACATTTTATGAGGTAAAAAATGATTATCCTGTATTGGAACGTGGAACAGTAAACCATAGGGTTCATAATGCAATTTATGGAGTATCAGGCACTAAGAAAAAAGATATTCTTCATGACGATCTAGTTATCAAGCATTTTGGATACGATAACAATTCTTCGTTAAGTGACTCTTATAACAAATCATACCTAATGATTAATTATATTGGTAGAAACCAGGATCAAGAAATATTGCCAAAATTTGAAGACAGATGGAGTTTTAATTATAGTGACTTTGTGCACTTAGATAATGACGCTGGAGTTGTTAAATTTTACTCCGATAAATTCACAGACATTTATATTATCAAACCTTAATTTAATTTGATCGTATGATATATCTAAATATAAAATATATAAAATTTAAGTTTTATAAAAAGTAATATTCAAGCAGTTATCCGATTAAAAGGAATCTCTATGAAAGTGTTATACTTAATCTCGACAATGGATCCTCACTCGGGAAGGGGAGGGCATTATTATAGTTTAAGAACTACTGCTGAAGAAATTAGTAAAAAATTGGATTGTGCTATAGTTGTTATCGGAAAAAGAGAGTCGCCGGTTATAAATCAGTCAAAAGTAAAGGTATATAATTTGATCTATGAAAAAATAAGTGTTATTAAAGTAATGAAAGATCTGAAAAACATTATTGATATTGAGTGTCCTCAAGTTATTCACAGTTTTGATGAAGATACTTTCTTTTTTGGAAGTTTAATCAGTAATATTTCAAAAAAACCATATATTCATACGAAATGTGGAGGTCCAAATTCAAGGATAGCTTTTCCAAAAGTGAATAACTTAATATTGTTTTCTCAAGAAGACGTTAGGTTTTATCAGTCTTCAAGAAGATTTAAAAAAACAAATCTATTTTTTATTCCAAATAGAATCAGGGAAATTCCTTCAGATTTTTCAAGAATAAAAAACATAAAGTTATCAGCAGATTGCAATGAATCAAAAGTATTTCTAATAATTTCCAGGCTTGAAGAATACAAAAAGAACGACATACTACAGGCAATAGATCTTGTAAAAAAATTAAACTATGATGGGATAAAAACTAAGTTAATTATTATTGGAGCTCTCCAAGATGTAAATGTTGGTAAAGAAATAAAAAAGAATATGGATAATAATATTTACCTGTTCACAGATGACGAGTACACAATTAACGCGAGTCAGCTAATTGATGTTGCAGACTTTGTTATTGGTGGCGGAAGAAGCTTTATGGAGGCTGCATTGAAGGGGAAGATTATGCTATGCCCCTTAAAGAATTCAAATTATCCGTTATTAATTACAGAAGAAAATTTTCAAAGTGCTTTTGATCAAAACTTTTCAAGTAGATTAACTATTGATAATTTTGATCCAGATGATAATTATAAACAAATTTTTCAAGCGTTAGTCAATGAAGAATATGCAAATAATATTACTAGTTTTATAAAACGAGTTTCAAGTAAAAATTTTGAAATCAGCAGTCAGCTCAACAGATATTGCAAGATTTATAACGAAGCAAAATATAAAATGCATCTTAGTATATTCGACATATTAACTCAATATTTCAGAATGGTTTATTGCAATAAACTAATCCCAAAACTTAAAACTACTTGATTAAAGCCTGTTCAAGAATCGATCTTCAATCAAACCAAGATCTACTGAGCTTTTATCCATAAGACAAAAGCAACTATATAAGGCAGTCTCAAAACTGCATTTGACTTTACATTTGGAACAATATGCTATAATTCAAGGCAAATACCTTAGATTTCGGGATAATTTCCGATTTAGAAAAGCCAACAATTCCAATTATCCAATTGTAGACATGGATCGAGTTTTAAGACCGCATGACATGGTATATTTGTAGACAAATTACTAGAATCGGTTTCAAACACGCAAATTGAGGTGATTCTCTAACGTTTAATCGGTGACACGTGAATCAATCCTAAAATAAAATTGATATCACTTTTTTTACAAATAAATATATCACTTAAACTTAATTGAGTAATTTTCATATAGTAATACAAAATAGATACTGATGCAAGCGTATAACTAATGGTTGAAGCAAAAGCAGCACCGCAGCCTCCAAAATCTGGTATTAAAATTATATTAAGCACAATATTGATTAAAACAGCTGGTAAAAATAGTTTTATAGTAATATCAGGTTTCCCTCGACCAGCCAGATCCATATTAATAATTTTAAAAAAACTCATCATAACTATTCCAGGTAACAATATTTTTAGCATTCTGATACTTGGAATATATTCTTCTCCATACAAAAAAGGAATTATATATCCACTTGCAAAATATAAGAACACTGACCCGATAAGGACAACAGGGAAAATGATTCTTACCATTTTTGCAATATCTTGAGAAAATTTATTTGAATTTTTTGAGTTTGCACTATATGCAAAAATAACTAGTCCAAAAGCCGTCGGCAGCTGCCATAATAATTCAGCAAAACCAACTCCTATTGTATATTGACCTATTTCTGTAACATTACTTAAGCGTTCAAGTATGATTATGTCTACTCTATAATTAAGATTCAAGATAAACAATGAAAAAGCATAAATAAATCCTATAGAAACCATTTTTGTAATTATTTCGGATTTCCAGCATATCTTTAAAGAATATTCACTATTAATCGATAACAAGGCGTATATAGCAAGCACAATTTTGGCAATCAGTGTGGCTAAAACTGCGCCTAATATATCTAATTTGATAAAAAATACTAAAAAAGTAATGAGTACAAAATTAATTATAGGTACCAAATACATTACTTTGTTAAATTTATTTATTTGTTGTTTGCCGATTAAAATCCCAGTAAAGTAATTTATAGTCAGATCTGCAGGGATTGTTAGTGACGCAAGTAATATTAACATTAGGTTATAATCTGGATTTTTAGTGTACGAAATTATTGCAACTGAAGTTAAAACTCCAATTATGCTCGATGAAATAAGTAATAATAATGTTACACCTACAATGTCTGACTCTGAATACTTTTGTTTACCAAGATAATAAACAGTTGCCTGGCGCATTCCCAGACTTAAAAGGCTAATCAAGATTGCAGGATAAACTAAAAGAGCCGTAAAGGCCCCTCTTCCCGCAGGTCCAAGCCATCTCGCAAGTAGTACTCCCGATACGAAACTTATAATTAATGTCAACATCTGAGTGCCAAAAACAGATATGCCATCTTTTGCCAAACTGTAGTTCTTTACCATTTTATACCCTACGTTATTCAATTATTTTTGCAGGAATTCCTACTGCAGTTGAGTTTTTAGGTACATCGATCAGTACAACTGAATTTGCACCAATTACAGCATTTTCATGAACAGTTATTCCACCTATAACTTTTGCCCCAGAATAAATTATTGCTCCTTGTTTTATTGTGGGATAGGACTTGGGTTCATCTTTATGCCCATGGCTTCCAAATGTAGTTTGTTGAAAAATTGTAACTTTATCTTCAATAACCACTCCCGCTCCAATAATTACACCTGAAGGATGAGCAAATTTTATTTCTTTACCTAACTTAGCTCTATAATCGATTTCATTGCCGCCAAGAAGATATTGTCGATATTTAATAAAAACGAGAGCTCTACGGGTCATTTTCGATTTTAAATAACAATATCTAGAAATACGATACCAAAATATCAGTTTAAAAGAAATATTCAAAAAAAAGATCGTAACCTTACTCAATAAGTTTTTGCCACCGTAGAAAACTAAATCTTGATTTATATCTTTCAAGCAGTTTTTTAAACTATATTTGAGGTCATCTTTATTCAATTTTTCCAACCTCATGCAACGATCTGAGACTTCCCAGCTCTCCTACATACCTCACTTCGCTTTCTAAACAAAGTCCATAACGTTGATATACAACTTTTCGGATATATTGGAAAATAGAAATCACATCTTTAGCAGTGGCATTCCCCAGATTTACTATAAAATTGGCATGTTTTTCCGAGATTTGAGCACCACCTATTTGATAACCTTTTAAACCTGCTTCTTCAATTAACTTTCCGGGAGGTGCAAAAATATCGTTCACAATAGGATTACTTAAAAAAACAGATCCACAATTGGGATAATTAAGTGGAAACTTGTTTTTACGATTATCCAGTATTTTTCTCATTTCAGACTTTATTCTTTCTTTTTCTCCAAATTCACATTCTAGCTCAATTTTACAAATAATATAATCTGAATCCTGAAATACTGATTTTCTGTAAGAAAAATCACATTCTTTTTGGGATAAAGATATTAAGTCATAATTCTTGTCAATAGCCCATACTTTTTTGACAACGTTTCCTATGCATTTTCCACCGCTCCCTCCATTCATAAAAATAAGTCCACCAAGGGTGCCTGGAATTCCAATGGTATGTTCAAGACCTGATAAACCACTATCTGATAATATTTTTGCAAATTTTGGAGTCCAGATACCTGCCTCTGCGCAAGCCTTTTTACCCCTAATAGTATACTTAGAAAAGTTTTTACCCATTTTTATTATAATTCCACGAAAACCTTCATCAGAAAAAAGTAAATTTGTTCCATTCCCTATAACCATTGTAGGAATTTTCATTAAGTTGGCATATTGTATTATTTCGAGTATCTGTTCGATAGTATAAGGTTCAATTAAAACATCTGCAGGACCACCAATCCGCCAGCTACTGTGCTTTGAAAGAGGCTCTTTTAAACAAATGTCTCCTAGATTTTTATTAATCAAATTATTTATTTTATCCATATCTTACATTTCCCCCCAGTGAAATTAATTTTTCTATAAAATTGTCGTATCCTCTTTCAATCTGCCAGGCATCTAAGATCCGGGTCTCACCTTTTGCCACCAGCCCAGCTAACACTAATGCGATACCAGCTCTGAGGTCAAGAGCTCTTACTTGAGCACCATTAAGGGGATTCCCACCGATGATTTCCAGTATATTACCGTTGATATTATATTGCAAGCCCATTTTGGCCAGTTCACTTGCATAACAATATCTACCAGGGAAACGTAAATCAATAATTTTGGAACTACCTTTTGCACAGGCGCCATAAACAGCAAATAAAGGTTGCATATCCGAATTAATTCCCGGATAAGGGCCGGTGCTAATCTCTATTGGATAGGGGGTTCCCCCTCTTACGATCAGACTATTGTCACCAATATAGTACTTTGCTCCACTTTCACGAAGATGTATTAATGGAACTTCAAGATCTCGGAAAGGAAAATTAATAATTTCAATATCTCCACCTGTAATTACTGCAGCAATCAACCAAGTAATCGCTTCCATATTATCAGGAATTACAGAATATTTAACTCCATATAATTTTTCTACCCCTGTAATTTCTATATGTTCCTGTCCAAATACCTGGATTTTTGCACCCATCTTATTAAGAAAATTAATTAAATCTAAAATTTCAGGACGAATATGAGGGTTCCAAACTTTAGTTATACCTTCAGCCAAACATCCACATATTATTGCATTTTCAGTAGCACCTGTTGAACGAATAGGTAAAAATATATCGGTACCTTTTAGCCCATCTTCTGCTTTGGCACAAAGCATATCATTTTCAACCCAAACTTTTGCCCCCATGTTCGTGAGAATCATTTCGTGTAAATCAAATTTTCTTTCTCCGAGATCACACCCTCCGGGAAGGGGGACTTTCGCTTCGCCTATACGGCTTACTAATGCACCTAATATAAGCAGGGTATTACGAATTGAACGTTTACTCCAATCTAAAATTGGTGAAGGAACTTCTTTTTCAGAAATAACTATTTTTTCGTCATTTATAATGCATTTCTTCCCTAGAGCTTCTAACATGCCGACATGAATTTGAGCGTCAAGTAATTTTGCAGGATAATTCATTAGATCTATTTTTTCTTCTGTTAGTATCGAAGCAGTAAGAAGTTTCAAAGCACTATTTTTTGCTCCACTTATCTTTACTTTTCCTTTAAGATGGGATGGCTGAATAATATATTCATAGTTATCTTGATTCATTCACATTCCTTCTCATGAATCTTTAAACTCAAATGTAATGTCTAATATTTGTCTGCTCATAAATATCAGATAATATGTTAATTTCAACTAATCTGCAATATTTATGCAGTTGGGTCCTTTTGAGCATTTATATTTATTAGGATATTTAGAATTGTGAAAGTTGCTGAAAAATCACAAATTAAGGAATAAATATTAAATCTATTGAACATAGAAAATACACCCACCTTTTCAGATTTGATCAGTAAATCTCTCTAACAGTTTAACTTAACTTCATTGGTCATCGGTTAAGGAATTTTCTTGCCTGAAAGCTATCGATTTTGCATTAGAATCCGACATTAAATTTTGGCCTATTTACATGAAATCGATACCTTGTTTCAGCTCATAATTTATTAAAATATTTGACAAATGTTAAGGAAATCGACGCAATTTGCCCCGATTCCTCACTTAACCAAAAACACATGAACTTAACTTATTTTGTGAACCACTGTACTACTTTTTCAAGTTCTTTCTTAAAATTATCAATTGGGTTATATCCAAATTCTTTAGCTTTTGAGATATCTGCTAATGAGTGCTTAATATCCCCTGGTCTTGGTTCCGCATGTACTGATTTTATTTTTTTTCCCAGAATTTCATTAATGTAATCAACTAATTGATTAATTGTAATTCTTCGACCACATGCTATATTGAAAACTCCAGTTTTCTTAGACTCACAGGAAAGAATATTCGCATCAACAACATTTTTGACAAAAGTGAAATCTCTGCTTTGTTCTCCGTCTCCATATATCACAGGACTTTCATCATTCAAAATTGCAGTTATAAATTTTGGAATCACAGCTGCATATTGAGAATTGGGGTCCTGCCTTGGGCCAAAAACATTGAAATATCTTAAGCTGACTGTTGGAAGGTCATAAAGATCCTGAAAAACCCTGCAGTACATTTCTCCGGTTGCTTTTGTAATTGCATATGGAGACATCGGATTTATTGGCATATCTTCTCTTTTCGGGAGAGTTGGCGTATCGCCATACACCGAAGAGGACGAAGAAAAGATTACTTTCTTAATTCCAGCATCTTTTGCAGCTATCAGAACATTCAGTGTTCCTGTGACATTAGAGTTGTTTGAACTAAAAGGATCTTTCACACTTCTTGGAACACTGGGAATTGCAGCTAGATGAAAAACGTAATCTTTGTCTTTGAATATTTCTGTTAAATTCAAGTCTACTATACTGCCTTGTATTACAGTTAGATTTTTGTGGCCCAGTAGATGCCTTATATTTTCAATCGTACCTGTAGATTCGTTATCAATAACTGTTACTTCGTTATCCTCAAGTAGCCTCTCAGTAAGATGGGAACCGATGAAACCCATTCCACCTGTGACTACTACATTTTTATTTTTCAAATAATCCCTCCTGAGAAACTATGATTATATAATTATGAAAGTCGTTGTAGTTTTCGTTTCTGGACCTCTTTTTTAATTTGCTGAATATGTCCTCTTCCAAGGGCTTTAACTTCGCAGCCAAGTTCGAAATATCTTCTGATATCCTTATCCGATAATATTCCAAAACAGTCAATAACTGCGATAGGTCCGCCAGCCATCTTTACGATAGTATCCGGCTCAAAGTTAAGATATTCCTTATGTGGAACTGCAAGGATCAGGGCTTCTATATCTTTAATTGCTACTGAAAAGTCACTTTCGATTTTTAGCTTTGCCAGACCTTCCTGGTTTCTGAAGAAACGTTTCCGTGAATGGCCGGAAGACGGATATGTGTCCTGGTTTTCCATTTCATACCAGTGATCAACGTATGGGTCATGAACACGCATCTCAGCGCCCATTTCAGTCAGTTTCCGGACTACAATTTCACTTCCACTGTATCTTGTATCACCTACATCCTGCCTGTAACTGGCCCCGCAAATGAGGACATCTGCTCCGGCTATATAGTGGCCCATATTTCGAAGAGCATCTCGCGTAAGTTCGGCTACATGAAGGGCTCTTGTGTCGTTTATATCAATTGCTGTGGGGGTGATCTTGAAGATCTCATCTCCATCCTCAAAGCCCAGAATATGCTTATAAGCCCAGTAACCCAGACCTCCATCTTTTGGAAGGCAATAGCCTCCAATCCCTGGCCCTGGGAAAATTATGTTACTGTGAGTTGGGCGCATTTTGATTGCATTAATAACTTTTATGAGGTCAACACCATTTTTTTCAGAAAAAAGACTCCATTCATTAAGGAAAGCAAGTATTGTTGCACGGTAGGAGTTCTCAACGATTTTTGCAGTTTCAGATTCGATGGGTCTATCCATTATGGTCAGAGGGTAATCTTTGGTGTTTATTACTTCACTGAGGAACTTTTCAACCTTTGCTCTTGCTTTGTCAGTACAACCTGCACAGACTCTCCAGAAATCGCGTACACTTGCCACATAATCTTTCCCAGGCATAACACGTTCAAAACTATGTGCGAGTAAAGGAGTTGAATCAATTCCACGCTTCTGGAATGCTTTTTTCAGGAGAGGAAGTGCAACAAATTCGGTAGTCCCTGGGGCAACAGTTGTTTCTATTAGCACAAGGCAATCAGGGCAGATGTTTTCTCCAATTATTTTCATGGAAGCTTCAAGTGCTGCCATATCGGCTTCGCCGGTTCTAACATTTCCAAGTTCACACTTTACATAATCGCACTGGATATCTACCACAACAACATCAGCAAGTTTCAGACATTCATTTGTGTATGTAGCTACAAGCGTTTTTGTTTCAAGAACACAGCGTTTTATAATCTCATCTACTTCTTTATCTTCTGATTTTACAGGAGATTGTCCTCTGTTGATCAGTGGTATTTTCCAGTAACTGCGCGTACTTGGTCTCTGACAACCGATTACAAATTTGCTATAATTCCCGTTTTCGTCTTTAGTATCCGCAATAATCGCAGCCATTACAGCTCCAACAAACCCGACACCCATCACAACGACAATCTCTTTCCCTTCCTCACGGGCTTTGTCCACAAGACCTTTAACTCTGTTAAACTCTTCTTTGTATTCTTCAGGCTCAGGTATTGGAAATTCTTCTCCTTCCGGACTAACCGAATAATTTATAGTATTAGAAGTAAGGTCAACGGACCCACTCTTTTCACCTTGAAGGCTTTCATGAACAGCCGAATAATTTTTTATTTGAGAAGACATCACTTATCTCTCCGAAAACTTTCAATCCAACTGATTATTTTCTAACTAAATCTCGTATTGTATCTGATCTTGTGCCGAGAATAATTGCAAGCTTCATATTTTTACCTTGTCTGAGCCGAAAAATCTCATTATCCCTATTAATTTGGCATGAAAGTACCGTGGTTTGAAAGGTGCTTTCATTCCTTTGTGCCTCTTATTCGAAGAATTTCATGTTTATTTTTATAGAAAAACACATTATAGTTATTTAATTTCTTTGATTCACATTTATGCCTTAGTCTTCAGGCTATTTCGGATTTTTTTCGCTTGATTTCAAGTTCTGTTTTTATTTTTATATTAGTTATTTATATGAACTCTTCTGCAATATAATTTTTAAATAAATCCTGTTATACATAAAAAAACTTTCCCAAATTACACTAAGATTACTATTTTAAAGGCAAAATAAGAGTTATTAATGTCTGACTGTTTACCTTTGAACTTGAGTCTTCCCACAAACTGTTTATATCAAGTAAATTTTTTATAAATAAGGAAAAACTGGAATCTATCATATTAGCCAGAAGCCCTCTCTTGAGAAAATTGACCGACCCATAAAGAGACTAAAAAGAAACAAATCCAAAAAAAGTTATAATTTGTCTAACGAGGTTACACCTGGCAAAACATTTCTTTTCCGACTATGATAAATAAAGTATATAGAAAAGAGACTCTTTGAACGAGAATTATTAAAAATAACTTAATCAAAGTTGCGCTGGCACACCCGCTACAAGCAACAAGGGTATGTTCGCGCCACAGCTCCAAATTCCGTTAAAGGAAAAATAACCCAAAACAATTTAGTTTGAGCAGAAGTTAATAATCGAAAATGGAAGACTATGGCTCTTCGCTGTTTCGAGTGGGTAATTTATATCCACTTCCTATATGTGATTATCCACTTCCTATATGTGATAGTGACGTATTTAATATTTAGAAAAGTTTGTTGTTAAAAACCACATTCAAGTTCGATGCTTTTCATTTTGGTCGGGCAGCTATGCAACTACAAAATTATTTTCATTAGTCATCGGTTAAGGAATTTTCTTGCCTGAAAGCTATCGGTTTTGCATTAGGAGCCGACCTTAACTTTTGGCCTATTTACATGAAATCGATACCAAGTTCCAGCTCATAATTTATTAAAATTTAATAAATGGTGAGGAAAATTGACGCAATTTGTCACGATTCATCACTTAACCGAAGACGTATGAAATTATTTTCAACCCATACAAAACAGCGAAGAGCCGAAATTATACTATCATCAACGGTTACTGAGGAAGTTTTCCATCCCCGCAGCAAGCTAGCGGGGTATTCGATTGAAATAACCCTATTACTAAAATTGGAGATTAGATTATGATCTCTCGGTCCTATTCAGAAATAAAAGATAAAATTACTTTAATTGATGGTATTAGTATTATTTTTATTGTACTCTTTCACGAGTTAGGTGGGATAAATCGACCAGATGCCATATTTTTGATAAGATATCTTGCCACATTTGGCCTAGTTTTGTTTACATTCTCATCTGGACTTAAAATGGGGGTAAATCATTCTGCAGAAATCAATGACAAATCATTTATAAGTAGGTATTTTGTAAAGAGATTCACTCGGCTGTATAAAGCGTATATTGGGTATACACTGCTGGCGTTTGTTCCTCTATATTGCGTCAGTTATATATCAATTAATTATCTTAACCTAAACTTTGAAGGCATCACACATTTTTGGAATAATTTAAACATAGACGGTTTACTTAAAACTCTGGTTGGAAATAATATTGTTTCTTTTCAATTAGGGTATCTAATTTTACTAATTGTAATAACAACTATTTGTTTTACAATTATATATTATTTTCAGATTGATACTTTATTATATTTAGGGATTCCACTACTGGTATTTGATGTTATTTGTAAGGATACTTTAAAACAGTACCCTAGTATTTTGTTTAATGTCATGATGTATATGCCAGCTTATATTTTTGGGATAGCCTATGGCTACAAGCAATTAGAACAAAATAAACTGTCACTTTCATATATTTGTTCAACAATTTTTGTTGCAATATTTACTATTTCCATAGTTTATCCACAATCGTTTGCATATAAATATGCTATTTTATTATATGGAATAACATTCCCGCCATTTATGATGTTATTTTCTAGATTACTACTAAATTGCAAATATTTAAAAGAATCACTAATGCTGTGTGGTAAATATTCATTCCAAATATATTTATTTCATTGGCCGATTATTTTACCCGTGTTGAGCAAATTTATGATTAGTATTCTCAAAATCAATTACTTTTTCACTCCATATGGTGTAACAGTCCTTGCAATGATTATCTGTGTCTATGTATATAAAGTAAGTAAAAAATTAAAATTAAATCAGATATTTGAGTAATAGATCCGAATTTCGGTAAGTCGATATAAAAATTAAAATATTTTTCACGATGCCGTTTTTATCAACATTACTTACGGCCATCCTAAAGACAGGAGAGTCGATTTACCTCGTTTTTCTATTTTCACGGTTACTGACCAGAAAGGAATTCCTCTTTTTGTGAGAGCACTCGATGGCAACAGCTCCGATAAGAAAGTTATCAAAAACATAAAGAACTAACACAGAACATGAATCTTGATCAGAGAGTATGTCATGTTGCAGACAGCGAATTTTATACTGAAGATAATATCAAAGAAAGATAGGAACCAACACTTTTTTAATCTCAAGAGTTACTGCAACCATCAATGAAGTAAAGAAACCCTTGATAGCAGACTTAATTCTGGAAACATGCTCTGATGAACATTATTCTTGTTATGCTGTAAAAAAGGTAATAGAAGAAAATAAATCACCTGATAAGCCCTGTTACAGGCTGCCTTGATAAGTCTTCACTACATTTCAGCTTTTTTGTCCTCTTTTTAGTATTATTTTTGGTCTTGCTTTTAACCTTCTTTTTGGCCTTCTACTTATTCTTCTTTTCTACTTATTCTTCTTTTCTACTTATTCTTCTTTTAATCTGGCGCTTCCGTTCACTTTACGCTGCTATGGTCAGGTTAATTGAATCTCTTGAACTGCTATGCTCAGCTCCCTGCTGTCTTTACTATTTAGCTCTGGAATCTCACATGGAATTTCAGGCCCTTCTGGCACATGCAGAAGAATGAGATTTTCGCCTTTCTTTAAGCTGATCGGAATAGATATACTGGAAAAAACTGTACTGATAGTTTGTCTATCTTGAAGAGTTTTGCCATTGTAAACCTCCAGAGTTTTTGGACTGTGGAAACTGCGTGCGTTAAAACTGAGTGTAGCATTTCTGGAGCTATTTGAATAAACTAATATTGTAGCATTATTTGACATCCATCGAGTGGGTTCTACATTTAATTTTTCCAGTGAATTCCATCCGTCTTTTAAAGCCATAAATGATTTCAGAGGCTCTTTTTTGACGTGATACACAATTAGAGAGTCCTGTTCATAGATTTTTCGTTCCGCATTAAGATTCATTTGGATTAGTTTTTCGGCAAAGTCAATCTCTCTGTCATTCATATAATTTGTATGTAAAATAATATATGATATATTATAATAATTTAAAATTGATGTTCCGACTTGATCTATATCCTGGTCCAGGATATCACCAGTAGATTGCAAATAGGTTAATTCCCTTACCACAGGTGTATTTAATTCAAAATCTCTTGCATTGGATGGATATCTGGCAGCCCAGTTACCTATGACAGGTTTTCCATGTATTGTCTGGTAATAAATGATGGTTGACCCTGCTACATAATCTTTAGTTGCAGGGATTTCAAGCAATGCGTAATTACCTTTATCCTGTGAAATCTCTTTATAAAATGAGGGTTCATCGACAGGTGATATAGATACAGGAACTGCCAGATATTCGAAAATTATCAAACCGGTTATTACAATTGCAGTCGCCGTTTTATTAATCCTGTTAGATTTTAGCAGTTCTGAGGCCCCATAACCCATCAAAACTGCGAATGAAAGCGAAGCAATTACAAAAAATCTGCCGGTTGTCCGGCAATTGTCCAGAAATGGGATCAAATAATACAAAACTAAATACGGAAGAGGAACAGTAGTATTGAATTCTGTAAATGAGGTCTTACCGTTTACATGAAGAAGTGGACCAAGACTGATTATCGAAAAAGACAGGGCAGCTATCAGCCAGAATTTTACATATTTGTTTCCTTTCAGTCTATAAACTGCAAGTAAAGAGAGTAAAATCACGGTGTATCCGATAAACATCGTGTTTTCACTGGTATTTCCTGAAAAATTGTTATAAATCTCTGTCGTAATATTTCCAAAAACGGGATGCAAAACCGAAGGAATAAAAAAACTCAGTAAATCCGCTGAATACATAACCGTTTCAGAGGGGCTTAATTTTAAAAAATTATCACCGGATGTTGCTGTTAGAATGTTTTCCAGGGTGAGAGGTATTATACCTATAAATGAGACGAATCCAAATATGGCATACTTGTAAAAGATTTTTTTCAGTATTTCTTTATAACCTCTGTTCTTTTCTTTATAACCTCTGTTCTCTGTTCTTAAAAAAACGTATATTTCATATACAAACAGTAACATTACAAAAATTCCCATAAACACCATATATTGAAGGTCGCTCATGGCTACGAGAATAAAGAAGATTCCTGCAAAAAAACTGTTTCGAACTCCGCCTTCTTTAAACATTTTCATCAAGTACAGAGCGCAGAAAGGTATCCACTCAATACTTGTTGCCCCAAAATGGCCAAGTGAATGTACAAAATGATAAGGTGAAAAAGCAAATACAATTCCAGCTATGAAAGAAGAAGTCCTGTCACCGGTCAGATATCTTACAAGCAAATATGTGCCGTATGCCCCAAAAATAAATGATAATAACCATAGTATGGTGTATACTACGTGAATTTCCATTATATTGGATAACACGTATGAAAGGATTTGATTAAAAGCCGACTGAAAGGGTGAAGCCGGGATTCCATCCGGATAAAATATTAAATAGTCGTGTGTTAATGTCGTTAGGTTAGGGTTGAATATGGCTACTGGCGTATACCAGAGTATTCTTATCCACTGAAATGCGTCTCCACTTCCCGGAATATAATTGCGTATCTTGAAAACTACAGGATAAGTGAGTATAAAAGTTATTAGAGTATAAAGTATTAAAACACTGGTGTGTTCTTTCAAACTTTTTTTCTGAAAACTCAATATCTGGCTATCAACTAAGTGTTTTTTTAGCCATTTCTGTGTACCCGATGTCATTGTACCTCTCATGGGTAAAACTTGATTACCAGTTTATTCGGTTATTTTTAAAGTTTATTTGGGATCAGTCTCTAATCCACTACTTGATTAATTAATTGTAGGTGTTTTTGGATATTATTAATTATTCTTAGTATTTTTTAATTTTTCTTTTTT
>NZ_LZPK01000361.1:0-21467 GCF_001729375.1 Methanosarcina sp. A14
TTATTTCTATTTTTTAGGCTTTATTTCTACTTTTTATTCTTTAATGAGGTTTGGATGAAAAATTAGTGATTTTTTATGAAAACAATTAATTACCCTCATTTCCAAGAAAAGGTAATAACTTTTCAGCTCGATAACAATTAAATAGGACCCCAGTAACATGACTCCTATGACTTCTGCAAAACCTGCCCAAAATGCCACTCCTCATCTTCCTGAGGACTTTGATTCTCGAATTTCGGGAGTACTCCCTTACTACTCCTGCTTTCATCAGGAAACTATCAATTTCATCAAGTCCATGCCATCAATCCCAAAAATTTGGCTAGATACCGGATGCGGAACAGGATCTCTGGTTAATAAAGCAATTGAGGAATTTCCGACTACAAAGTTTCTTTTACTTGATCCCTCAGAAGGTATGCTGAATCAGGCAAGGAAAAAACTATCATCCTGCCCTGCTGACCGGCTGGAACTCCTGAAAGCTTCTTCTACTCAGGAATTCTCTCAGGATTTGGAGGAAAAACCGGACATTATAACTGCGATACAGTGCCATCACTATCTTAGCCGTGAAGAAAGGGTCAAGGCCACTGGTATGTGTTATAATCTTCTAAAAGAAGGCGGAGTTTATATTACATTTGAAAATATCAGACCGCTAACAGAAGAAGGAATTCTTGCAGGGAAAAGGTACTGGCGCAATTTTCAGTTAGCCCATGGCAGAACTGATGAAGAAATAAAGGAGCATCTGAAGCGTTTTGATACAGAATATTTTCCAATAACTGTTGAAGAACACCTTGAACTCTTAAGGGAAGCAGGCTTCAGAACCGTGGAATTATTCTGGTACTCTTATATGCAGGCTGGTTTTTATTGCATCAAATAATCGTTTTTCGAGTTTTTATTCTATCCTTATTCTTTCTTATTTTTCTACTACAGGATTAAAATTACACCAATTAGCTTATGAACTCTATCTTTCTGACAACAAGAAAATTTTTTTATTAATGAAATGATATTAATACTGATTCTACATCTGTTTTTGTGACGAAAAAGGAATCTAAAAAACGGTCTTTATAAATATCTTTGGATGGTAACTGTTTATGGAAGATTTAATAATTTATTTACTGATTGGTGCTGTAGCAGGTATTTTAAGTGGACTCTTTGGGATTGGTGGTGGGGTTATAATTATTCCTGCACTAGTTGTTTTACAGGGATTTTCTCAAATAAAAGCCCAGGGAACTTCTCTAGTCGCACTGCTTCCACCTGTTGGCATACTTGCTTTTCTTGAATACTATAAAAGGGGAAACACCGATTTATATGCGGGTATAATCATTTGTATTGCTATGGTTATTGGTGCTAAATTCGGAGCACAATTCGCAAATACGCTCCCAATGGATGTGCTAAGAAAGGCTTTTGGTATATTTGTTATTCTAATAGGAATAAAGACCTTTTTGGGAAAATAAGAATTCTACCTAAGAATATCAGTAGTTATTCAGTCTATCAATATTTAGTCTATTGATTTTGATTTCAACGTAAATCCGAAAAATAAACTAAAGGTCTGAGTAAAAAACCCGAGGTTTGAATAAAGGATTAGGGGGGTAAAATTAATGCTTTCAGAATCTTTCAGAATTTATCTAAATTACTGAAGCTTTGTAGCCCCTGAATTCCTTAAAAAGAAATGGAATTAGTACGAAGAATATTTTTTCTTCGCAGTTCGTGTATCTCTTGTATAACTTTTGCTGTTCGTATTGCGAGAGCCATTCCAGGAATCATTTCGCGAATAATTCCGAGATCCATTGCGAGTGCCACCGCGATAGTCATCCGAACTCTTTGAGCTTCTTTTCTTTGATTTCTGGGCAAGCTCTATAAAGGGCTTTCGCCCTCTCTTTTTGTCTTTGAAAATTTCAAGCAGGGCTGAAGCCTGAGCAAAAGGTACGGTTACGAAGGAGAAGTGCGGGAAAATTTCTGCATCTCTGACTTTCAGGTCGTGTTCTCCGGTTTCTTCCTGTATAAACTCGCACAGCTTCTCAGGGGTCATGCCGTCAGCTTTTCCCATTGCGATGAAAAGCCTGGTTTTGCCTTTCCGGTCGACATATGAACTTCCAGAGATCTCTGTGTACATGCTTTCGTCGAACATCTCTTTGAAAGAATACTTCAGGAGGGCAGCCAGGATTTTCTCGGCCGGGTATTCTTCAAGGAGTTTTTCACTCATCTCAAGGCAGTCGCCGTAGTCTTCAGTTTTTATAGTCTCTTCAAGTTCGGTTTTTACTCTTGCCCTTTTGGCTTTTATTACATCTTTTATCTCGGGAATTCTGCCTCTTTTCATTTCGGACTTTGAGGTCTTTTTTATGTAAGTGAGCCGCCTGTATTCCGTGGATGTAACGAAAGTAATTGCAGTTCCCTGCTTTCCTGCCCGGCCGGTTCTTCCGATCCTGTGTACGTAGGACTCAGGGTCTTGCGGAAGGGAATAGTTAATTACATGGGTCAGGTCCATGATATCGATACCTCGAGCTGCAACGTCGGTTGCTACGAGGATATTTATCTTTTGTTTTCTGAACCTGTTCAGTATCTTTTCCCTTTCACGCTGGGAAAGATCGCCGTGCAGTGCATCGGCTGCATATCCCCTGTCTCCAAGCTTCTGGGCAAGTTGCGCGGTATCGGTTTTTGTTCTGCAGAACACAAGCCCGTAGAATTCGTCTTCAATATCGATAATCCTGCACAGGGCTTCAAATTTGTCGCTTTCCTTGACTTCAAAATAAATCTGCTCAGTTAGGTTTACATCAAGATCTTCTTTCTTAATTGCAACATGTTCATAGTTCTTCATGTGTTTCTTGATGATGCCAAGGATAGGCTTTGGCATTGTAGCTGAAAAGAAAAGCATTCTCTTATCAGGCCCGGTTGCCTTTAATATTTCCTTAATATCATCAATAAAGCCCATATTGAGCATTTCATCAGCTTCGTCCAGTACGAAATACGCGATGTCCTTAAGGTTCAAACTCTTTCGCTCAAGGTGATCGATGACTCTTCCTGGAGTTCCCACGACAATATCAACTCCGCTTTTCAGCATTCTGAGTTGCTGGGTCATGGACTGTCCCCCATAAATCGGGACAATATGTAGCTTTTTGTCTCCTTTCAGAGAGTTAAGTTCTTCTGAGACCTGGATTGCTAATTCTCGAGTCGGGGTCAGGACTATCGCCTGTACCTTTCCTGATTTCTCCGGAATTTTTTCTATAATGGGGGCTCCGAAAGCCGTTGTTTTCCCGGTTCCGGTCTGAGCCTGCCCTATAATATCACATTCTCCTTTCATAAAAAGCGGGATGACTTTTTCCTGAATTGGGGTTGGTTCTTCAAACCCTTTCTTTTTAAGGGCTTTTAACATACTGTCTGAAAGCCCCAATGCCTTAAATTTTGCTAATTTTTCCATGTACTCACTCTAATATTAACATTTTTTTACAGATCGCTCAATTTGCAGGTCTGCTGCTTACATACTCTGCCGCATACCCGTCAGTATCCTTTGCGGAAGAGGCCATTTATTGAAACCAGTACATGATACCAGCTAAAAACAGGTAAACACGCTGTATAAATGGTTAATATTCCCCGGGAATGCGAGAAGATGCCTAAGGACCAGGGAAATTCACAACCGAGATACATAAAACTTATACAGCAAAAATTCGATTTTCTTGGATAAGTTCCGGACGCTTTTTTGAGTTATTCCCTGTGATACAGGCAGACGGAATTATTAATTGAATAATATTAGGTTAGATAACCTTTAACTTGAATAGCTACCCTGTTACCCATTCCTGTATATAACCCTTTGCAACCCTCCTAATGAGGTTTTTAATAATAAAGCTTTCTATCCTCCCGAAAAGCCCCCTGAGCCAGATGCTATCGATTTTTGGGAAAACCGTTTATAGGTAGACAATTACATACAGGTCTAATTAGTGATTAATACACAGGTATAAGCAGTTATTGGTGGAAGTAGTGATTAATACACAGATCTAAGCAGTGATTGGTGAAAGTAGTGATTAATACACAGATCTAAGCAGTGATTGGTATAGCAGTGATTAATACAGCTTATGTATTGATTACAAGACTGGGAAAATGTTCAGATACCGCTTGTTCAGTAATACCAGCCGTGAAAACAAAGCTCATCAGTTAACATTTCTTTAAGAAGGCTCATCCGCTCGATCGAGTTCCTGATCTGTTCGGGCTTATCCAGTACTTCTTCACACCCGGTTTCTTCTTGTATTGTTGTGATCCTCAGAAGCTCGGCAAAATTAACACACTCGTCCAGAAAGCTGTTGAACAACTTGCGGGCTTTTAGAAGGCCTTCCGAAGTCCTGAAATCGGGCTGAACAGTTTTTTCATACTCTGCTCTCTGCTTCATTTCTGAGACCAGGAAACGTGACTCAACATAATCCCTTGAATTCAGAAGATCCCCAAGGTTCCTGAGATCAGTCCCTATATGCTGAGTAAAGTAAGCAATCTCAAAAGCCCATTGTTTATCAAAATTAGTTTCCGGCCCTGTATTGGAAAAAGGAATTTTACTCGTCAGCCAGCTCATCTCCGGTTCATTTTTGCCTTTTTTTCATTATTAACATGTAAGAGGAAAGAATAAAAGTTTAACTAAATTCTCTGGAATGCTTAACTAAATTCTCTGGCTTTATAATATATTTTCTGGATTTTTCTTAAGAAGTAAAACACGGAGCATATTTTTTTAAATTCTCATTTGACCGAATGTATTCACACTTACCGTAGTTTGTCTCATCCGTTAGTTATTTTTCCTCATTTAAAATAGAAGTCAAGAGAATACAGAAGTCAAGAGAATACAGAAGTCAAGAGAATACAGAAGTCAAGAGAAAAATGCTTTTCTGCCTGAATGGCTTTTGGGAAATCCACTAAGGGATTTCCTTAACTGCCAAATTTCGACCGGAGAACATTCAGTATTGTTTTTCAAGTAAAAATTTAAAAAATTAAAAAGCAGTATCAAAAAGGAATTAATTTAAAAATTAATTCTTATTTTGAAGGTGCTGCTTTTGGAGCTTTTGGCTTGTCTACTATTGGAACTGCTATCTTAATAAATTCCTTAGCACCAGTCTTTGCTCTTTCGTTGGAGACTGATAGGCAACCTTTTGGGCAGCCCTTAACGCATTCAGTGCACATAATGCATCTAAATACATTGAGTTCCCATGTTTTATTGGCCTTAGTAACTGTTATTGCGTCAGGTGGACATTTCTTTTGACATAGCCCGCAGAGAATACAGTTTTCAGGGTTAAAAACAATTCTTCCTTTGAACTCCTTAAAAGGTTCCCTTATCTCGAAGGGGTAAAGTCTGGTAGCAGGTTTACGAGAAATATTTGTTAGTACAAGGTTTAACATACCCATCATATCACCCTCTTCTTCATCTTTCAGTGCAGCTAACGCAGGGATCTATAGTAAGTACAACTATAGGCACATCAGCGAGTTTGACGCCCGGTAACATAAGTAACAGTGAAGGTATGTTTGCAAAGGTAGGTGTCCTTACTTTAAGTCTTTCCAGTTTTTTGGTACCATTACCTTTCACATAGTATACAACTTCACCTCTGGGCTGCTCTGTTCTCATAATCGCTTCTCCAGTAGGGAAGCCTTTAATACGTGTTTCAATCTCACCATCAGGCATCTTGGAGATTGCATTTCTTATAATAGTCAGAGAATTTAATAGCTCAGTGATTCTTACTTTAGTTCTGGCGTAACAATCTCCATCCTTTTCAACAGCCGTTTTAAAACCGAGATCCTTATAAATATCCCAGTCTGCTGTCTCCCGCACGTCGATAGCGTTCCCACTTCCTCTAAGTGTAGGGCCAGCTGTTCCAGCTTCGTATGCGACTTGCTTTGACATTGTGGCTAATCCCACAAGTCTTTGCTTAACTGTGTAATTGTTTACGAAAACTTTTTCAACATTTTTGATTTCAGGTTCCAGCGAATCACACATTTTCAAAAGCATATCAATATGTTCTTTAGTCAGATCTTTGGTAACTCCTCCGACTTTGGATATTGAATGTATGACTCTGTTTCCGCAGATTCTTTCCGCTACATCCAGTACTTCTTCTCTGTACTTCCAGCATTCGTAAAAGAGGCTTTCAAACCCAAAACCATCGGCAAACAGGCCAAGCCAGAGGAGGTGACTGTGAAGTCTATTCAGTTCACCAACTATTACTCTTATATACTGTGCTCTTTCAGGGATTTCAGTGTCAAATAATTTTTCGACTGCCCGTGTATAAGTTATACCATGGAGAGCACTGCATATTCCGCATATCCTCTCACAAACATAAGTGGTTTGGTTAAAGTCCTTTGTGTTTATAAATGTTTCAAGCCCTCTGTGAACGTAGCCCAATGATGGAAGTACTCCAACAACAACATCGTTGTCAATTTCAAGTTTTAATGACACTGGTTCAGGTAAAACGGGATGCTGAGGACCAAATGGTATTATGGTTGTCATGTGATTCTCCTCTCAAATTGCTTTAGGCTAAGGGAGCTTTTGGACTGTTTGGTGTCAGGTAAAGGTGACCCTTATAATCTATTGCTAAACCTTCGAAAGTCAATCCGAAAAGATCCTGGTACTCGTTCTCGATCAAAAGAGCACATAAATAAATGCCTGACATGCTCTTGGGTTTCTCACCTGGTTTTACAAAGTACCTTAGATTCTTTAATTTGTTATCTTTCTCAAAGATATATATCAATTCATGGCCTTCGTCAGCTTTCAGGCATATCATCGTAGAATATCGATAGCCATCGCTTTTTAAACCTTCAACAGTTTTTAGCAGTTCGTCACTGCTTTTTATTTCTGTTATATTTTGAATCACATTATCAAGCATTTGATGGCACCTCGTTTCCTTTCAATTTTACTTCTTTTCCTTTGATGTTCCCTTTCTTCTTATTTTCAAGTATTGAAAGTGCTGCTACTACTCCGTCAAGTATGGCTTCAGGTCTTGGGCAACATCCAGGAACATATGCATCTACTGGTATGACCTGATCCACGCCACCTACCACATTGTAGCAATCATGGAATATCCCACCTGTAGATGCACAGGCACCTACAGCTAAAACTACTTTTGGATCAGGAATCTGGTTATAAAGGTTTTTAAGCACATTTACATTCTTATAATTCACTGAGCCTGTAACCACCATTATATCAGCTTGCTTGGGAGTACCAATGTTTATAACGCCAAATCTTTCAGCATCATATAGGGGAGTAAGACAGGCCACTACTTCAATATCACAACCGTTGCAACTGTTACAGTTAACATGTATAATCCATGGGGATTTTGCCAAACTCATAAGTGTCCCTCTTTTTAAATTAATTTGACTCCACTAACGTACAGGAATGCTATGTTCACAAGCGAAATTACTAGCAGGATTGTCCAACTCAGTTTGAGCATCCACTGCCAGTACACTCTTGCAGTAATGTTATCTATAACAATTACAAGCAAGTAAGCAATGATACCTATAAGCACACCTATTACTGGGGCTGATGCCCAGAATAAGAATATGAGTCCAGTTAAGAACACGTATTCATAAAAGTGTGCGATCTCAATGGTGGCAAATCCTGGCCCTCCATATTCAGTCGTCATACCTTTAATCAGTTCCTGATGACCATGGTGAGAGGTTGAGTAGTCAAAGGGTGATTTTTTCAATTTTATATTCAAAACAACTATCATTGCTATGAATATAAGAGGCGTATACATTAGCAGAGGGGATGATGCATCTAACAGAGCTGATAACTTGAAAGTGCCGGTAAGCAAGTAGATTGCAAGAGCATATAAAATTAAAACTGGTTCATAGGACAGTATAGCCATTATTTCCCTTGAACTTCCTATTCTAGCATACGGAGAACCGGTGCTCATTCCTCCTACAACTAGAGCTACCGAAGCTACTGTGTAGACGAATATTATCATCAAGAAGTCTTGTTTGAAAACTAACATCAAAAGGCTCAAAATGATAAAGGCGAGGTACACAATTACGTAAAAGTTTTGAGATGGATTTACAACTATGTTGTCTTTGCTAAGGAGCTTCCTAACATCATAGTATGGCTGCAAAAGAGGAGGACCTACTCTACCCTGCAATCTTGCAGTGAGTTTCCTGTCTATTCCTGAGGCTAAACAGCCGAGGATAGGAGCACCAATTAAGACAAGAATAATTGTTAGAATATCATTCATAATCCTACTCCTCCTGCTAATGCAATTACAATCAGAATTATGGAAATTGCATATCCAAATGTTGTAAGTTTACTTTCTCCAAAAATATTCTGAAGATAGATGTTGGAGACACTGCATTTTTCGTAATCGCAAACTCCATTTCTGAACATTAACCCGTCTTTTTCAAGGTTGTTTTCCCCGCACATATAGAAGTTAACTTTACGAGTTGTGGTGTTCTTGGTAGCGAGGTAGATCAGAATAGCCAGAGCGAGCACTACGAATACTGCTGCATAATCAAATGCTCCTATTTCAGAGGTAAATTGTCCAACTGGTCCTGTAATATTAGGAACATTTCCTAGTAGAATTTCGACCTGAGGTCCGACGAAGTAGTTGTATATTGAAAATATAAAGATACTTGTACCTATAATGGATAACGCAAGAACCGATAGTGGGAAATATGTTTCCAGTTTTTTATGGGGAACTGCGTTTTTATCCATGCTGGATGATAAGATTGTTCCAAGCCATTTAGAGTAATAAACTGTGGTGAGTGCACTTCCAAGTACTATGAATATTATCACAACAGGGTTGTTTGAAGCAGCTTCCATTGATACCCATTTTGTAAGCAATACTCCGAAAGGAGGTAATAGCATGGATATCATTCCCAGAGCTGCAATGGAGGTGAGAAGAGGAGCCTTCTTTATTAATCCTGACATGTCCTCTATATCTCTGCTTCCTATGGTGTGCTCAATTTCACCTGTGCACAGGAATAAGAGACCTTTTGATATAGCGTGGAACAGAATAAGCATCATCGAAGCAGCTACAGCCAGAGGTGTGCCTATCCCGGCGCTTGCGATAATTAATCCTAGATTTGCAATAGTTGAATAAGCAAGCACTCTTTTGGCGTTTCTTTGAGATAAGGCTAAAGCTGAGCAGATAACGAAGGTGAAGCTACCGTAAACTGCAATAGCTGTTCCGAGGGATGTATTAGCAAAAGCTGGTACAAGCTTGACAATTAACAACACACCAGCATTTACCATCGTGCTTGAGTGCAGTAAAGCAGAAACAGGAGTTGGAGCTACCATTGCACCCAAGAGCCAGCTATGGAAGGGCATCTGAGCAGATTTCGCAAAGCCTCCAATACAGAGTAAAGCAACAGGAAGGGCTAAAGCGGCCAGCGCTACTGCATCAGTTCCAGCGTAAGTTGCAATCCCAGTAAGGGAATTTATATCATATTTAGTTGCAAGCAGAATTATGCCTATGGACATAGCAACTCCGCCGACAAGGTTTAAGGACAGAGCCCTGAAACCGTTGTTTATTCCTTCTTCATCCATGTTATATGAGATCAACACGAATGAACACAGAGTTGTTAGTTCCCAGAAAAGATACAGCCATCCTAGTGTGTCAGACATTACCAGACCATTCATGGCTGCCAGGAAGAAGCTCATTGTAAAGTAAAATGTCCTTTGTCTATTAAGATGCCTGTGCTCTTCATACTGATCCATGTATCCAGTTGCGAATAAAATAATCGCAGTACCGACTATATTCACAATCAATATCATGAGCTGAGACAGTTGATCAATATTAAAAGAAGCACTTTCAGCACCTGGAACATTGGCATAAGTGTAAGCAAATAAGGCTGCTGAAATTATTCCAAGTCCAAGTGTAGGCCAGTTTTTATATTTTGCTGACACAGCAAGAATATATAGTATTACCAGTACTTCGAGTACAAGGACAATGTTTTCATACATTGCAAAATTTGGTCCCTCAACCGGGACTACTCCAGTACCACCTAATACTAAACTAACGGATAAAGCTATTCCAATTATGAAAAAAGCCCAAGCCAGATACTTGTATAGCGATTTGGGAAGGGCTATAAATAATAACGAAAACAGTAGGGGTACTATAATTAATAGCATAACGGTGTTTTCTATCATACAGCGTATCCTCCGATCTATTAATCCTCCGATCTGTTATTCTCAACTTATAATGCTGGAACTTATGCAGCTGAAAAATAGAATCCAATATTTTGGACGTTTTTATAACCTATTTTCTATATACTCGAATAACTTAATATATTGATTTCCCAGTCCAACTGCGCAATTCCTGAGTATATAAGAATATGGACTAATATTCCACAAATATTATAGTATTCTTATATCAAAATTACAAGAAATAATAATATGCGAATAACATCGATATAAATTCGACATGTTGCCAATTCTTATTATTACAAAGGCATATTTAAAGATAGTGATTTTCTTTTTACTTTTATATTACTAACGAGAATAATGGACAAAATAGCCCCCAAATATTGTTTTTTTCTTGTTTACATCCTCGTTATAAATATTACTGAGTGTCAATAGATACTACCAAATAATCCCAGTACTACTTAAGTAGTATAAATTAGCATGAACAAAGCTATATTTAAACATACTGATTTTAATTTACTTTTGTATTGCTCCTGAGACTCATTTATTGAGTAACCTGTGAAAATCACAGTTTTAAATTAAAACATCAAAATAAACGACAAATAATAATATCAAATTATTACAATAATTTATATAACAAGGTGATATTTAAAGAAAGTGATTTTATCTTTATATTTATATTAATCTTGATATCTCTAATATATTAATTTTCTTATAATTCTTATAATAGTTGGAATATGTTTTTTAAATGAATTGCATTATATACGGAAAGAGATTATTGCACTGTAATAAAAGGGATAATTGCACTGTAATATAAGGGATAATTGCACTGTAATATAAGGGATAATTGTACTGTAGTATAGGTACAATTATACTACGAATATAGAGAAGAACTTGATAGCTTATTTCAGAAATGCTTCTTAATTAAAAAATAAAGTAAAAAGATAGGAAGAAAGGAGCTTATATTGGTTATAGCAGTATATTGAATAGATATCCTGTGAGAATTATCGAAACTGCCACGATTGAGACAAAGATTGCTATTAGCTCTTTTTTCAGCACCTTTTTAAGAATAACCATTTCAGGCAGTGAAACAGCTGTAACGGACATGAGAAACGCAAGAGAAGTTCCTATGGGAAGACCTTTCCCAATCAGGCTTTCTACGATAGGAATCATTGCCATAACATTTGAGTACAGCGGAACTCCAATCAGAACGGCAATCGGCACTGCAAGCAGGTTATCCTTGCCTGCATATTTCTCTAAAATTCCCTCAGGTGCATATCCGTGGAAAATACCTCCTATGCTAACGCCTATAATTACATAGATCCATACTCTTCCCACGATGTCTTTTACGTTTTCAAAGGCAGTATTTACTCGTTCTTTTACTGTTAACTCTTCGGGGTTTGCAGTCTGCTGTCCCACTTTTATCTTATAAACAAAATCCTCTACGTATCTCTCCAGCTTAAGGAAGCCAATTAGAATACCTCCAAGAACTCCCAGTATAATTCCTGATACTATATAGATTAATGTTGCTTTAAGGCCGAGCGTTGCCCAGAGAGCAGCAACTGCAGCTTCATTTACAAGAGGTGAGGTTATCAAGAATGAAAAAGTAATTCCAAGAGGTATGCCTGCCTCTACAAACCCAATGAAAATCGGAACGGATGAACACGAGCAAAAAGGAGTTACTGTCCCGAGAAGAGATGCAAGAATGTGATATTTAATCCCTTTTTTATTTCCAAGTACTCTACGGGTTCTTTCCGGAGTAATATAGGTCCTGAGGTAAGAAATGAAAAAAATCATCATTGCAAGCAGCAAGAAAATTTTCATCACATCGTAAATAATGAAGTTAACACTTGCTGCAAGGTGCGTATCGGGTGCAATCCCGAAAACCTCGTATGTCAATTTGTCTGCAATCCATTGAAGAGGGTAAAATATATCGACCATTTTGAGTTCCTTCTTCCAGTTATTCACACTTTTTTTGTGATTCTCATATTATGCTATATTATATCAATATATATTTATATGATTATTACAAAATATAAATTTGTCGCTCTAAGTAAATATTTATAATAATACCTGAATTAGAGTGAAATTAGATTGAGACATTGTCACACCGAGAGATATTGTCACACCGACGTTCAATACTGGTACGAAAACAATAATTTAAAGCTCAAACGTTAAATTTAAAGCTCAAACGTTAAAAACTGAGTTGTAAATGCACTAACTGAGGGTTTCAAGTATGGTTAAATGTTCTATTTGCGGAAAGGATGAAACCTCACTTCTTAGAGCAAATCACAGGAAACTTGGCACAATAAAGCTCTGTTTTGGATGCTGGGAAGTAGAAAGCAGCAACAAGAATCTTCTTCCTTCGTGTAGCAGATGCGACTGCTGCAAGTGAGTCTATTTTCAGATATATTGCAATTTACTTTTACTTTTTTCACTCTATAATTCCCTTCAAAGCCTTGCTGGCTCTTTTCCTTGAATAAAAAGATAAATCGGCCATTAAAACCGGTTAAAATGACTAAATTAATACCAACAAGTTTTAGTGACAAAAACTCTCTATAAAATGGTTAAAAAACCCTGTAAACAAGCTGAAATTTCTCTCATCAATTTTTTTTAAAGAGCGATTTTTGTAGATTTAAAGGGAAGGACTTCAAATTAAAATATAAAAGATTAAAATGTGAGATCACTCGGATTGAAGGATTTCCATGACTTTTCCAAGAGTATCTGCTACTTCCTGGTCTTTGAGATCTTTTTCCTTGCTTTTCTTGATCCCAAGTTTGGAGATTACAATCTGTCTATCAACTTTAAACCCTGCAAGTTCAAGGGTCTTGCTGGCACAGTTTACAGGACAACCGTCAATTGCGATAATACGATCAGAAGCTTCGGCAGACTTCATAAGTCCCGGAGCTCTTGCACCGATCCCGACAGTGCACATAAGATTTCCTATGCCCTGCTTTTCGAGCTCTATTGCGATTCTGTTTGAGAGCTGGCCAACATTTGCTGCTCCTACACATGGGAAAATTGCCACATTTGCCGAGCCGCATGCACATTTTGTTTCTTCTGGCATGTTTTTCACACTGACCTTGGATTTATCTTAAAGTAACTGTATCCTGGATTTCTCTCAATGTAACTGTAATCCTGGATTTCTCCTAAAGAAACTATTATTTTAGTTTTTAGTTCCGGGCTAATGCTTCAGTCCATTTAGACAGGTTTATTTTTGATTCATTAGTCCATTTCGACAGGTTTATTTTTTGATCCATTTTTTGATATTATCGACGCTTGGAACTTTACCCGCGACTTTAACATCTCCGTCAATTACAAGAGCAGGAGTGACCATGACTCCGTATCCCAGAATTTTATCGAAATCCTCTACCTTGACAATTTCAGCATCTATACCTGTTTCCTTTACAGCTTTCTCTACCATTTCTTTTGTTTTATTGCATTTTGAACATCCTGTACCAAGTATTTCGATTTTCATCGTATTCACCTCAATATTCCTTATTTCAAACATGTTTGAAGCAACCTATATAAAATTTCCTATTTCAAAACAATTTGAATTAAACCCTGCCTGATTAGTTTTCAAATTTAATTATCCTTGCAGGCATTTTCGAATAAGAAATTAGGATAAACAGGAAAACAAAGAGAAGAGAAAGTTTAGTACATTAACAAACACACAAAAAATATTTATTATGAAAATATATTTATAGATAAGCGTTCTGCTTGAAGCCCTGTAAATTCTATTCTCATTTTGAGTGAATGTATTCTATACTGCCAACAGGGAGAGGAACATCCATGCTTCAGATATTTAAATCGACAGATTCCGGACTGACAACTCTTGACCAGGTTGAAGACGGCGCATGGATTAATCTTGTAAATCCAAACGAGCAGGAAATTCTTTTCATTTCAAAAGACCTGAATATTCCTGCTGAACATCTTAAAGCTGCACTTGATGAAGAGGAACGTTCCAGAATTGAGGTTGATGAAGGCTGTACTGTTGTATTAATAGATATACCTGTACCGAGTGCTAACTTGCAGGACGGAGGAATTTTTTATACAATTCCCCTTGGGATTATAATTACTGGCAAAAACATCGTAACGGTCTCTCTTCAGGAGAATTACGTTATTAAAAGTTTTATCGACCAGAGAATAAAATCCTTTTATACGTTCAAAAAAACACGTTTTCTTTTACAGATCCTGTATCGAAACTCAAAGTTATATCTTCAATATCTCAGGCATATCGATAAAGCAAGTGATAAAATCGAATCCAAATTGCATAAATCCCTGAAAAATAAGGAATTAATCCAGCTTCTTGAGCTGGAAAAAAGCCTTGTATATTTCTCTACATCTTTAAAAAGCAATGAAATAGTCCTTGAGAAAATCCTGAGGTCCACTCCTGTTAAGATGTATCCTGACGATACGGACCTTCTCGAAGATGTTATTGTAGAAAATAAGCAGGCGATTGAAATGGCAAATATTTATAGCAATATCCTGACCGGAACAATGGATGCGTATGCCTCGGTTATTTCCAACAATTTAAACATTGTCATGAAATTCCTGACTTCAGTAACAATCGTTCTGTCAGTCCCAACAATGGTTGCAAGCTTTTTTGGAATGAATGTTGACGTCCCTTTCGAGAATAACCCCCATGCGTTTGTGATCATTTTCATAATGACATTGTTTTTCTCGCTGATTCTAGCTATAACAATGCTAAGGAAACAACTGTTCTAAGAAAAAATTGTTCTAAGGAAACAACTATTCTAAGAAAAAATTGTTCTAAGGAAACAACTGTTCTAAGAAAAAATTGTTCTAAGAAAAGAAATATTCTGAAAAAACTATTCTGAATAACAACTATTCAAAGTAATAATAAGGGGCTGAAAAAAAAGAAAAAATAATTGGGAGGGCCCCTAACTTTTTCGTTAATTGAATAACCTGTTTTTCTCAGTGAATAGTGTCGTAGGCACATTCTCCGTGCATAGAAATATCCAGGCCTATAAGCTGTTCTTCGTCCGTAACTTTGACCGGAGTTACTGTGTTTATTAGCATCAACATAATGTAGGTAAACACAAATGCATAGACTGAAGTAGCTGCAACAACCACAACTTCTTTAATAAAAAATGCTGTGCCGCCGTAAAGCAGTCCGTCAGCTCCTACCGGGTTTATAGCCGTCGAGGCAAAGACTCCAAGTAGAATTGTGCCGGTAACGCCCCCAATTCCATGGACACCCCATACATCAAGAGCATCGTCCCATTCCATTTTGTTTTTAAGATGTACGGCAAAGTAGCAGACAACTGATCCGAGGATTCCCATTAGTGCAGCCACGGGTAAAGAAACAAGACCTGCTGCCGGAGTAATTGTTGCAAGGCCTGCAACTGCTCCTGTCATAAGCCCTACGAACTTTGGTTTTCCTTCCTTATACCATTCCATTGTCATCCAGGTTATTGCTGCAAAAGAGGCTGCAATGTCACTGTTCAAGAACGCAAGTGAAGTAATCCCATCTACATTGAGTTCGCTTCCGGCGTTAAAGCCGTACCATCCAAACCACAGAAGAGCAGTTCCGATAGCCATTAACGGAACATTGTTTGGTTTTGTTATTTTATTATACTTTCTTGAGCCTACGTAAAAGACCGAAGCAAGAGCTGCAAAGCCGGCTGTAGCATGGACAACGATTCCGCCTGCGAAATCAAGAACTCCCATCTGTGCAAGCAGACCGCCTCCCCAGACCATATGGACAAAAGGATAGTAAACAAAAAGCTGCCAGAGAACAAGGAAAATAAGATAAGCTTTAAAAGTAACCCGGTTTGCAAATGCTCCCGTAATCAGAGCCGGGGTTATAATTGCAAACATCATCTGGTAAGCCACGAATACAATTTCCGGGAACCCCATACCTTTGATTATTGTAGTCGGGGTAATTCCGTGTAAAAACATTTTGTCCAGGTTTCCTATGATTGCGCCTTCTCCTCCACTGAAGCATAGAGAATATCCGATAAAAAACCATAAAACAGTTGTTACTCCCATCGAAACAAAGCTTTGCATCATAATTCCTAAAATATTCCGCTTACAGGAAAGTCCTCCGTAGAAGAATGCCAGACCAGGAGTCATTAGCATTACAAGACTTGTCGCAAGCAGCATAAAGCCTGTAGAGCCGGTATTTAACATAATATCATCCCATCTATATTTATACAATAACTAGGAAATCTCAAAGATCTTACCTTTTTCCTAGTTTCTTGTACATATAAATTTCCATTTCAGATTACACAAAATTGAATTTTCATGTAATTCTGCGAGAAATCATGATTAAATACGGGATTTATCATCACGATTAAAGATGGGATTTATCATTGCGGAAAAGCAAGAAAACAAGTAATTCAAAACAAAAATGTATGGGATGATGACAAACTATCTGGGATGATAACAAAAGAAAACGGCAGTTTCATGTAAACACTACTCCATCCATGAAACTGAGTTTTCTTCAAAAATCATGTTTTTGAATTCATGTCTTGTTTTTGCATTCCTTTACTTTCATCTTTAGGGTCTTACTCTTGATTGTATGCTTGTATAGATTTTTTCCTAATGTTCAAGATCACGGAAAAATTAAAAAAGTACAGTAAATTTTTGCCTGTACTCACAGTCTGTACTCAAATGTTATATGCAACTTCGCCATGCTGTGTTTTGTCAAGTCCTATGTTTTCTTCACTTTCGCTGACTTTAAGCCCTATAGTCTTGTTAAGTATGAATCCAATAAGGAGAGTCCCGGCAGCTGCATAAACAATTGTGACGACAACGCCTTGAAGCTGGATTAACATTTGGCTGGAATTTCCAAGCAAGAGGCCAGTTCCTCCTACACTTGCAAATACGCCTACTAGAAGTGCACCTACTATTCCACCTACACCATGTACTCCAAAGGCATCCAGCGAGTCATCATATCCAAGTCTTTCTTTGAGTCCTACAGCGTTGTAGCATACGAAACTTGTGATCGCACCTATAGGAATTGCTGCCATTGGTGTGACAAAGCCTGCACTTGGAGTTATTGCGACAAGTCCGGCTAGAATCCCTGTTGCAAATCCCAGAGCAGTTGGATACCCTAAGTGATGCCATTCAAGGGCCATCCAGACAAATCCTGCAGCTGCTGGAGCTACAAGCGTTGTAATGAATGCAAGGGATGCAATCTCGTTTGCAGCAAGTGAAGAACCTGCGTTAAACCCGAACCATCCGAACCAGAGAAGGCCGGTTCCAAGAAGCGTCAAAGTAACATTATGTGGTTTTAGTGGATCTACTCCAAAACCGCGTCTTTTGCCAAGGTATGTCAAAATTGCAAGTGAGGAGATACCTGAAGTTATGTGCACAACTGTACCGCCTGCAAAATCAAGAGCTTCCCCAGTTAGGAACCCACCGCCCCAGACCCAGTGGCAGACAGGTGCATATACGATAAGTCCCCATAGTGCAATGAATGCAATATAAGATTTAAACTTCACACGTCCTACAATTGCACCTGAAATCAGAGCAGGTGTAATTATTGCAAACATTCCCTGAAACGCAACATATGCATAAGTCGGAATTGTGCCAGTCACTGAATATACATCTATCCCTTTCAGGAATACATGTCCAAGGCCGCCTACAAACCAGTTGCCATCTGCAAATGCAAGCGAGTAACCTATCAATACCCATTCCAGAGCCATGACGCCCATCGCAACAAATGAATGCATCATGCTGCTCAGAACGTTTTTACGCTGGACAAGCCCACCATAGAACAGTGCAAGTCCGGGAAGCATTAACAATACAAGTGCAGACGAGATTAGTACCCATACAGTGTCTGCTGCTTCAATAGCCATACTCATTCCCTCATAGAGCATCTGGTCCGGTTTCGTTTGTCCGAATCCGCATTACATTCTCTAAAGGAAGCACAAATATCTTGCCGCTTCCGATGTAACCGTCCTTGCCTTTTGCTCCGGTTTTTATGGCTTCAATAACCGATTGCAGAAACTGATCTTCCACTGCAATTTCAATCTTAACTTTTTCAAGAAGATTTGCTTCGTGTTCAGTTGCCCTGTAAATTTCTAAATGCCCCTTTTGCGCACCATAGCCGGCAACCGATGATACAGTCAGTCTATTTACTTCAAGTTTTTGAAGTTCTCGTTTGACTGCATCGAGCCTTTCCGGCCTTATCATTGCAATTATGTATTTCATCACGACCACCAATAGGTATCTTGTATCCGGTTTCTTGATATTTAAATCTGCCTATATTGCCATTGAATATTAAAGCAGTCTCATCCAAAAAAACGCTAAAGTAAATTGGGTCTTTCTCCAATTAAGGAATCTATTTTCAGTTTTTCGATTCCCTATCTTGTTACTGTATTTTAAAAATAGGAATTCTGGTTATCTGGTGTGAGTTCCTTTTCCTGTTTTCAAATATTCCTGTCAGAGAGCTTTTATTTAGTAAAAGCAAATTTAGAGATATGTTCGGAGAAATTGGAAGTGTAAAAAGCGAGGCTGATGAGACTTCTCTGCAAATTCTTTCCCTTTTCAGAGACAGTATCAGTGAAATTTGCCTGAATGAACCTGAATCCATGTCAGATTATTTCAAGCCGGAGTATTCTCATTATATCATAGTCCATACTCCCCTGAATATTCAGTTCCCTGAGAACAGGGAAGAATGGAATATGCGTTTTTGCAGGGATGTCGGAGTTTCGATTGTTGAACGTATCGTAACCGAAACTGACAGAATTTACGTAAGAGGACTTATGGCAATCAACGGATCAAAAGTCTATGCTATCCTGCCTTTTATGAAAATAGATGCAGAAAAAGCAAAGAGAGCAACGTTTCCTGAAGACCACATGGTACGCGTTCGATCAAAAGTGCTTCCTTCTGTGCTTCCTGACATAAAAGGAGAAACGATTCTCGATATCGGAAGCGGCTTTGGAAGCCTTACCATAGAGCTTGCAAGAAACAATCCTGATTCGAAGGTTTATGGAATTGATCTTCATGATTCTCTTACAGGCCAGTCGCAGATGAATGCTGATGTCCTTGGCGTGTCGAATGTGATATTCAAAACCGGAAGCGCCTATGCCCTTCCTTTTGAAGCTGGTTCAATGGATGTGGCTACCTGCTTTTTAATGCTTCACCACCTGGAAGACATTAAATTTGCTCTGTTCGAGATCAAGAGAGTGCTTAAAAATGGCGGCCTGTTGATAGCAGTTGAACCGCTTGCAGAACACCACCACCACGGGCCTCAACTCTCGGAAGCCGGATGGCAAGAGCTTTTCGAAAACGTTGGCTTCGCAGTAGAGGTTGAGAGCCAGGAAGGGGCAGCGATTATGAAAGCTGTAAAAAGAGACTAAATCTGTATAAAAAATAAATCCTATAGAGTAAGTTTAGTCACAATAACAAGTATTATGTAACTATTTAACCTATCTAAATATGTCTATTGATATTGATTCTAACGAATATAAGGTATCAGAGAAATAGTTTATGACCAATGAAAAAACACAGTCAATCGCTACCATTCCTAAAAAAGCAATTTACAGGAATTTGTCTATTGACTCTTAATAAAGATGGCTAATGATGTTGTTTTAGATAGGATAAATAGTTACAATATTAATTCAGAATAATCTCAGTATTATCTGTTATTTTTTTATCATTTATAGTCACGCCTGTAATTGTTGCAGCAAAAATCTCATTGTATCTCATTTGAGCAGTTGCATTATTTAGCCTCGTGACTATAATTAACTGATTATTTTATTCAATGCGAACATTTTTATATATTTAGTAAGGATTTCTTTGTGTTACCATGCTGCTCTTTGGACATATTGGTATTACACTTGGAATATTTTTTGTATTCTCATATATTGCACCACAGTTAAAAACTATCATAGACAAAAGGTATCTCGTTATTGGAGCTCTTCTGCCTGATTTGATAGATAAACCATTAGGACTGATTGTCTTTGCATCAACAATTTCAAATGGACGCATGATAAGCCATACATTATTATTTTCTATTACTCTCTTCCTAATAGGTTTATATTTCTATAATAAAAGAAACGATATAGTAATTATTACCCTTGCGTCAGGTTCTTTTTTCCATCTTATGGAAGATCAGATGTGGAATACTCCAAAAACCTTATTCTGGCCTCTACTTGGATGGAGTTTTCCGAAAGACGACATTTCTAATGGAATCGCATTCTTATTAATGCTATTCAAAGAATCTTTTACACTTAACTTGTCACAAGGTTTTAGTCTTGAACGCACTTTTATTCCTGAGATAATAGGAATGGCGGTAGTAGTTATTTTTACTTTAAATTGGTTAAAAAACAAGTTGAACAAAACCGTCTCTAAGGATGAGGAAATAAAAATAGAGAATGCTGAAAAACCGACTATAGAAACAACCGTGTTTTATATCATAGGTTTCCTGGTGTTTGGACTACTTTCTGTAAGAGCCATTATAGCACTGTGAGCTACCAGTGGCTAAAGCACGTTTGCTTCCTGAGTCATTCTGCCATCTAGTATCTCAACCATTTTATTATGAATCCCCTGACTAAACTCAAAATCATTTTATGCTGATGAGAAACTGTTACGTTGTGTATCATAAAATCACTTTATGCTGATGAGAAATTGTCTACGTTGTGTATCGTAATTAAGTTGCCAGAACACTAGCTAATCAATGAATCTATTGAAGGCATAAAAGGAACAAAAGAAAATGATGCAAGAGGAGAACTCATCCAAATAGCTAGTGAGAACCTTCTTGTATCATAATACGCTGGGCCTCCGTTTGTCAGGGGAATTTATCTGGTTCTGGATTTATAGATGGTCAATTTGTATCCGATTGGTATTATATATTTTAACATCATATGTTTATGGGAAAACGAGGTCCAAAACCACAATTCTTTGACGTTGCTTGTCCGAACAAAAACTGCAAGCTCTATGGTTTTACTAACCAAGGCAATATTACTGGAAATGGAACTTACATAAGTCGTGGAAAGAAAACAAGAAGATATGTTTGCCATCAATGTGGCAAAGTATTCAATGATTAACAGGTACCTTTTATCACGATCTTCGTAAAGATGAGCAAACCGTAAAGATGAGCAAACTATTGATTTATCTCTGAAAATGTCTATGAAAGGAATGAGCATTGAAGCCATTGCCGATGTTTTAGAGGTAGAATCTGCTAGTGTAAAGCGATGGTTAGCTCGTGTAGCTGAGCAATGCGATAAAGTAAATGATAGTATGATGAAAGACCTGAATGTACCCAAGATAGAAATGGACGAACAAAACGTATGTGAGTTTCTGGAAAAAGATAGTGGAAGAAAACAAAACCAAGAAAATAGGACGACTCTTGGTTTGCTAAATAGTTTGAGAATGATGAATTTTTAAAAGCTGTAGATGAATGTAT
>NZ_LZPK01000362.1:0-26102 GCF_001729375.1 Methanosarcina sp. A14
GTTTAAAAATAGAATTGTTTGAGTATTAATTACTTAACGATTAATTAAATTCCGGATAACTAGTTATTTGATAATCAACTAAACAAGCAAATAAACTAAGAAACTTCATCAATACTAGAAAACTTTGTCGGGGTTTTGTTTTGAGGGAAACAAAAAAAATTATGTTGGTGATATTAGCAGTATTGCTTTCACTTCAAGCTATCACTTGCAGTGCTTCTGCTAAATCTATTTATGTAGAGCCTGGAAACTCAATTCAAAAAGCAGTAGATAGTTCTCATTCTGGAGATACAATAATTGTAAAACCGGGAACATACAGTGGAGGCGTTGAGATCTCAACTGCGAATATAACTATAATGTCAAGCAGTCCTTATAAAGCAATAATTAAAGCTAAAGACAATGCCTTCAATATTTATGAAAGTAACGTTATAATAAAAGATTTTGACATAATAGGCCCAGGGAGATCTTCAGGTACTTGTTTTTCGTTTAACCGCAACGAGGATACAAACGGCGCTTTTTACTGCACGGTTCAAAATAATAAGATATCTAACTTTAGTATGGCTGCCGATATTGGTTTTTATATGTACAGTGGAAGCGAGTCTATTCTTAATAATGAGATTTACAACTGCGAAACAGGAGTATATGCCTTTGATCTTATGTTTAAAACCCTGAAAGTCAGTGGAAATAAAATTACAAGCTGTGATAATGGACTATATCTTGTTGATGCTCCATGTACTATTACTAATAATGTTTTTAACAATATAGTAAATGTAAATGCCGATGATGGAGTCGTAAGCATTTTCAACACTGAGAAAACAACTGGAGAAAACATAGTAGGCGGCCATTATATGGGTGGTAACTACTGGGCAACTCCCTCAGGCGATGGCTTCTCACAGACACACTCCGATAACAACGGAGATGGCTTTGCAGACGAACCTTATAAATTGGAAGGTTCTGATTATGTTGATTATTTACCTCTTGTACCGTCGAAAGTCTCGATTGTCAATTTTTCAGACCCTTCTTATAACTTTTCATCGGATCTTTCATCGAACCTTTCATCGAACCTTTCATCGAACCTTTCTTTGAAACTTTCTGCTAAGAAATAATATCTTTGAAAATGCAGTTACTAACAAAAATATGAAAAAAATATTATAATGAACGTGCCAAATTGAAAGTAAATTAGAATATTAAGTTTACGGTAAGAGGATCACGTATTAAAAACAGATTACCAAAGATCCTTCTTACCACTAAGGATTTCCTACCGAGACCCTAGTGCTGCGATCCAAAAATATGTTCATAAATCTTATTTTTGATTTGTCTATTGATTAATGAATTTCTCGGTGAACTCCTTCTCGCTGATAAGTTTAGAAGAGAGTTTGCGCTGGAAATCGTTTATCTGATTGCTAATTTATTCATGGAGCTTGGAGAGGTGCCGCCTTGCCTTCTCTCGATTTTTAGATCCTTTAACTTTTCTACTTACTCTTTTTTGCAGGACTTTCAATCAGGTAAAAGAGTTTTTTAAGTATTGAGGGTTCTCAATTTTTTTTCCTGTAGAAGAACTGCAAAATCTTTGATACCAACATCTATCCCCACTGTAGTAGATTCTAAAAAATCATGTTTTGTAGGTTGTTCTTTCCCATATCATACAAGAATATTAACATAGTATTTTCCAGTACAGATCTTTGATATAATTGCTGTTTTCAGAGTAACTTCAAACCGCCTGTGAAGATAGAGTTAAATTTCTTCGATTTTTTTGTCCCTTATTCTTGTATTTCACCCCACATCTCACGATCCTTTTCATGTTCATACACTATCTCTATCCACTTTTCACGAAGCATACTGATCCAGTTGGGATGTTCAACACCTTCATATTCGAATCCTAAAAACTTGTCTTTCCCAAAATGGCTAAACGAAAGTGAAGCGACCTGTTCAAGTGATAGGTCATCAAGAGGCATTAACCCAAAAATTCCATATGTTGGACGTGTAGCTGGCACAACACCAATTACAGTTTCCTCATTTCTGATGCGGGTCTCCACACCATAGATATCACTACCTGAGCCATCCTGATAAACTGGATTTGATTTAACAAACGTTTTCGTGATTTCCCTGTTGTCTAACCCCTTTTCTGTGACTGTATACTGGACAACTGCATATCCAACCAAAACGCTCTTCGTAACGTACTCAGAAATTCCACCTATGCCCTCAAAGCCAATCTTCATCGGAATAGCATTAACAGCTTCCCTGATTTCATTATACAATTGCTCATTCTCTACCATGCTAATCACTCCCCTGAATAAGCGTTAATATTGCCTTTAATTATTATATGGTCTTTTTTATTCATAACCGTGAGTACATACTCTCCATTGGGTTAGTCATGTGGAAAGCAACAGGGCAGAAAATACTAGAGAGCAAGCCAGAAAATGCTAGAGAACAGGCAGAAAACACAGTAGTTTTTCCCGTAAAAATACTGAATTTTTTAGGAGATTCAAACTTTCAGGGCAGTATATAAAAAGTTCAGTAAATTACAAATTACCTTCAGTATGTAGAATCGATGCAACTTTTTAAAAAATATATATTATTAAGTTTACAAGGACTAAAAAATGATTGCAGCTACAGTTGAATCTACGAAATTTCTAGCCCTCGTCAACTCGAGAAAGTAAATATAAGTGATGAGCTCATCCCAAAACCAATTATATCCTCAAAAATTAATAAAGTTTCAGAATTATTTTCCAAATTATTTTCCAAATTATTTTCCAAATTATTTTCCATAATCGGATGCTTGATTAACTATTTAAAATATGGGATTCAGAAAAATAATTTTGAGTTTTGGTCAGCTCAATTCATATTTTATTTTATGAATCCAATCAAACAATTTCTACTTTCTGAATCGTCATAAGCTCATTTCCAACAATCTCTCGCAGTTGAGGAATTAAGGATCTTAGTTTTTCTTCATCGTCAATTACTTCCATAACGACTGGGATGTCATGGCTTAGTTGTAAGACCTTTATGGTATGGATCTTTTTATCTGCTCCATAACCTTCAATTCCTCTGAGAAGAGTGGCACCATTAATACCTGAATCAAGTAAAAATTCGATCACCTTCTCATAAATGGATTCGTCATGAAAAGTTGCATTTTGCCTTAGATATATGCGAAGAAGTGCGGAAGGCATGAAATCACCTGGTGTGCTTAGATAATTAAGTGTAATTTTATAGGTTATACAGTCAGCATGGAAAATTAAAGTTGCGCTGGCGTACCCCGCTGCAAGCAAAGTAGTATGTTCGCGACGCCACTCCAAATGTCCATTTCCACAGCAAGCTAGCGGGGCATTTGACTTAGCAGGGTATTCGACTGAAAAAAATATTTTTAAAATTCTCGTTTTAAGCGAACAAATATAAAATTTAAAAAATTTGAGAATTTGAAAAGTATTTTATGCTCTGACACTATCTTAGTTAAAGAAATAGTGCAGTTGAGCTATGAGACTAGTCGCATAAAAGCTCTGTCTACTGATTTATGTTTCACTTTGCACAAACTCGAAGCTGCTTGATTTTAAGACTAATTTAAGACAATAATAGAAGTTACAATTATTAAGTAACTGATAAGGTCTGATAGAAATGCCCAAAAGAAGGAATATTTGTAAATGGCTAATGCTTATCACTTTTGTTTCTCTTTTTGTATATAGTTCTGCAAGTGCAGATGATAGCGGATTTAACGATTCCAAATTTAATGAGATCCCTGAACCTTCTATAAAGGAATAAGGAATTTGAAAATGATCCCTCGTTCATAGCATACAGAGGAACCTTACCAGAAACAATTGATCAGAAGTGGGAAAACTCAATTGTAGATTGCTGGTTTAATCTTACACAAATAGGGCCGTCATATTCCGAATTTGACAACTCTATAAAAAGCGTTGCCTCCAATAACGAAATGCTGATAATTGAATTGGGCTCTGCCTATAAAGAAGAAGTAAATGACTCCAGAATTGACAAGATCTATCAGAAAATTGAGGATTACTGCGAACAGCAGGAAGGCATAGATGAAATCCCTGTGGTTTTTATGTGGGCACATGATGAGGAGAATCTTCCATTACCGGATTATGGCCCTCAGATTTTCAACGAAGTTAAAAACGAGTCCGGATTCATAACTACTCGGGGAACAATGCCTGTTATTACAGACGCTAATAAAAAAGTGGAATGGGAAGAAACAGCGGGAAATTGTATTCATAGTTTTAGAGATGAACTTGACCATTATATGCCAGAAAATGGTGGACCAGTGGTTGGTTATGGTTATGACTATAGGGGATACATATTTGTGGAGTTTGATAAAAAATCTCCTGAAAACATTAATGAATCAATAATTGATGAAATTTATCAAATAATTGACAACAACTGTAAACAAGAAGGCGTAAGTGAAGTGCCAGTAATTTTTGAATGGGGAGAAGTGCCAACACTAGATGAAGAACTTTTACCAGCAGAGGAGATACCATATGTAAATGAAAGTGATGGCGTCAACTTTTCAAGCAATGAAAAAAAGATTGCTGGTAATAAAACAACTGGTAATAAAACAACCAATCAAATGCCTGGTTTTACTTCAATGATGGCTGTTTTAGGGCTTTTATCACTACTGGTTTTCAAGCGTTCATATAAATAAGCGAGACAATCATTTCCTACCATACAAAGATTCCTTCAAAATATAAGAACAGTAACCGAAGAACTGTGGGAGTTGGATAAGCTCAGAAAAAAGTGTAGCCTTATAAGGCTACAAGAATAGTTTTTTATTCAAGCATTACTGCGAACCTGTCACAGGAGTTAGTTGACCTCCATCAGTCAGGGTGTAAGTTTTGCCTTCAAGCCAGCTGTTTGTGCTGGAATTTGAGTCATAATATATGGTATTTCCATTGTCTTTGAGATTATCCAGTGTGGAATCTTCATCTGCGAAACTTGTCAGGTATGAAGTTCCTGTTACATTCCAGGTACTGGTTGAATCCAGGGTCAGATTCATCGAGCTTGCAGTATTGTTTTCATTGATTGCTCCGGTTAAGGTAGTGTTGTTCTGCAATATGGTTGTGACTGAGCTGATATTATCACAGGTAATATTACCCGTAAGAGTTTCATTTTCTGCCTTAAAGGTCACAACGCCTCCGTTTGATCCTGTATTGCCCCACCTGTCGGCGCTGGCTGTCAGGAGAGTACCCGATGCTGCACTCAAATTAGCATCTTTTAGCTCTATTATAGATTCTGTATTTGTAATATAGAACAGAGGACCTACTGATGCATTGAGTGAGCCGCCGTTCATCGTAAAACTGCTGGTACCTACCTCGGCATCACCTGAGAAACTCTGGTAGAGCATGGCTCCGCATTTTTTCTCGCCTGAAATGGTTACATTCGTTAAAGATATGGAATTCTTTCCTTCTATTACGGCAGCTTCCGATCCTGTAGCTGTAATTATGGAGCCAGAAACTGTAATATTGCCTGTAGAATAAATTCCTGGAGAACCGTCTCCGGCTGTGTTCATAACCCCGCCTGTAACAGTAATATTTCCATTTCCACGGTCCGTTGCAATGGCTGCACAGTGTTGTCCGGCTGTGGTGATATTCACATCCGTACAGGTTATGTTACCTGTCTGGGTTGCATCCACACCACGGGAGCCGGCGGCAGAAGTATTGATCGTAACATTGGACAGAGTTACCGAAGAACCCGATCCCGTAGAAAAGACACCATTGGCGCCATTGGCATTTGTAGTTACCGTACAGTTGGTGAGCTCTATTGCACTTCCTGACTCTGCAAGTACACCAGCATTGAGGCCATAAAAGTCGCTATTATCATTCGAAGATGTGTCTCCTGTTTTTGTCACAGTTGAATTAGAGAGAATGAAAGTACCGCCATTAGTAACTTTGATTCCGTTTTCATCGGTATTAGAGGCAGTAAAAGCCTGGTTTGAGCTGGTTTCAGTTCCTCCGCTCTGTGTGTACGCTTCACTTGCCGTAGAAGTAGTATTAGTAGTATTAGTAGTATTAGTAGTATCGGTGGTTGTATCCGTCGTAGCTTTGCTCGAAGTTTCCGATCCGGACACGCACCCACAAACTGCCAGGGTAACCAGACTGGCCACCAGTACCAGTGTGGCTATGCCTCGAAATTTAAAGTGTATATTCATTTTATCTCCTTTATTCAAGCCTATAGTTATGTGCCCGTTAAATTGCCAGAAAAAGAGATAAAAATACTTGTATAATAAAAAGGAAAAAATAGATTTATTTTAAATTTAAAGGCTAATTATATAATTTTCATAGAAATAAAGCTTAATTTTTACATATAAACCTTAATATATTTGTTTTAAAGCTTTATTTTGGAAACTATAGTCAAAAACTTGACTGATTATTCGAAATGTATAGTTCAAAAAAATAATTTTGAGTTTCAGGATAAGTTCAACACCCGAGTTTCGCCTGGAGACCACAGAAAATAGGAAGTTTCCCGGAGTTGTACTGCAAATACAACAGCACAAAATCCTTTTGTTACTTCGCTCAAGCAGAATTATTTTTGATTTATTGGTTTTTTCTAAACGCTACCTTTTCCCCGCAGCACTTATGAAGTTTTTTCGTACCCCCTGCTTCGCTGCCCGAGTTCCGCTTCGGGAGCACGGTGTCTGTTTCGCTACGCTTTGCTTCGCTCAAGCAGAATTATTTTTGATTTATTGGTTTTTTCTAAACGCTACCTTTTCCCCGCAGCACTTATGAAGTTTTTTCGTACCCCCTGCTTCGCTGACAATGGTAAGCATAGTCATAGGGTCAAAGATTCGGGTTCCCATTACTGCAGTAATTCCTCTCTCAAAAAACGGAGCAGGGTAAAGAGGAGAGCTTGGGCCTAGCAGGACAACTTCCCTTGCTGCGCCACCCAGGGACAGTAGTTCGTCAAAAGTCCTGTTAGCGAGAGTACTTGCACTGAGAATAACTACATCCGATGCAGGGAGAACTTCTCTGGCTTTTTCAGAGGGCAGAATCAGGGTTTTCGGAGATTCGATTTCACGCTTTTCAAGGATCGTGAGGTTCTCGGTTATTTTTAGGATTTTAGGTACAAGGGGACCAAAATATCCTACCATTGCAACCCTGTCTTCGGGTTTTATGAGGTCAAGGATATCCACGTTTGATGTCGGGAAGTTTTCAGATTTGGTATCCCACAACATGTGAGAAAGAGCATTTGCAGTTGCAACTCCGACCGCAGCTTCAAGAGGATTTTTGGATAGGGCAAGTTCAAGCACTTTATCCGCAGTTTTACCTTTCAGAGAGCCCGCAAACCCGAGAGCAGGGCAGCCTGAAAACTCGTAAAGCGGGGTGCAGGCAACGCCTCCATAATTTTCGGAAAGCAGGACTCCTATATAGGCGAGCCCTATCCTTACATCCTTTACTTCTATGTCCTTAAGAGCAGAGCCCAGATCATTTTTGAGAGCATTCACCAGGGTGGGCAGAATTTCAGTTTCTTCTTTTTTTCCTTCCCCTTTATTTATTTCCACTGGTTTTTCTTTACCTTTCAGTCCATTTTTGTATATTTTTTCTTCATATTCCGGGAATTTTCTTTTTTCTGAGGATTCTGTTTCTGACATGCTGCCACCTTTTTACCTTTTTATCTCTTATAATCTCTTTTTAAATTCTTTCGATTTTAGTGGTGAAGTCAAGTGGATTTGCGTAATAGGGAGCGCTTATAACGATAATATCTACAAAAGGAGCGTATTCAGGAATCATGGGCCCTTTGATTCCTCCCACTGCAAGTTCAAGCTTTGGATTTAGTTTCTTAAGTTCGGGTCCGAGTTTCCGCAGTTCTTCCGGAGAAATGTGGTCAAGGAGCATAATATCCGACATCCCTGCATATTTGAACGCTTCTTCTCTCGTTCTGGGCTCGATTTCTATCTTTTTAATGGCCCTGAGTTTTCCCAGTTCGCCTGCAACTTCCAGGTGATTCTGGCTGATCTGAATGGAATCACTGAGGGAGTTTCTATGGATATCTCCTCCACCTGCCCGGACAGCTTTAATCTCAAATATCCGCGATCCTGGGTGGGTCTTACGGCTTGTTGCGATAATAATGTCAGGGTTTGCCTTTCGGCCCGCATTAACAAGAGAAGATGTTTTCGTGGCAATTGCACACATGATGGTGAGGAAAGTCTGGGAAACCCTCCAGTACCTGAACAGGAGTTTAAGATCTCCTTCGGCTTCAAAAATTGCATCCCCGGGATTGAAAGTATCTCCGTCTCGAAGGTAATTCAGGGTCTTCATGTTTTTTCTTTCATAATACTCTGCCAAGTCGCCGGCGCAGGCACATACACCGTTTTCTCTTGAAACAATCCTCATTTTTCCCCTGCCCTCAAGCCTGAGCAGTTCTGCGCTTTCATCCTGATAAGGACAGTCTTCATAAAAATACAGCTCAAAAAGGTCTATCATATTTTACCTCAAAGATTTTCTTTATAAATTCCTTGCTTTTATGTTTCAATTTTCTTTGCTGACGGTTTTTCGCATCGATCTAGTATCAATTTCTTTGCTACCAGCGTATTTTCACTTTATTTCTGGTTCTGTTAATCTTGATCCCAATATGCGTTAGTTCATTTCGACTTCAAATTTTCCTTAAGAATTAAATTTTCCTTGAGAATTCTCCTGTGAATTATCTGGTAAATTTCCTGTGAATTCACCTTATTATCCTGGCATTTGAAGCTTTGAACACCGCATGCATTTCCCTGCCTGGTTCGAGCCCGAGCATTTCACATGAAGTAGGCGTAACCACGGCTTTAATTTCTGCATGTCCCATCTCCATCTCGACCACGACAAGATGTTCTTTTTTGAAAACTCCTGAAACTTTTCCTTTCAAAGTGTTTCGGGCCGAACTTTCCATAACCCCTCTGGCAAGAATAATCTCTTCCGGACGAATAGAGACAGCGACCTTTTCTCCGGGTTCGGCAGGGTCTGATGAATAGATTTCCAGTCCTTCGGCTTCAATCACTGTGAGTTTTCCTTCGAGAGCCTTTACCTTTCCCTTAAGCACGTTGGTGCCCAGAAACTCGGCCACGAAATCAGGAGAAGGTTGCCTGAAAACCGACTCAGGGTCTCCGGACTGCATAACTTTCCCTTTCCTTAATACGACCACGCGGTTCGCCAGAGCCCAGACATCTTCAAAATCGTGGGTCACATGCAAAACAGTAGTACTGTACTCACTGATCGCTTTTTTCAGCATCTTCCTGAGCTTTTCTTTTGTTCTTACGTCAAGGGCGCTGAAGGGTTCGTCCAAAAGGAGCAGTTTTGGTCTGACTATAAGGCTCCTTGCAATGGCTGCCCTTTGCTTCTCTCCTCCACTCAGGGTAGCCGGTTTTCTGTATAGCAGCTCACCGATCCCCAGGACTCCGGCAATCTGCTTTACTTCGGCTTCGATCTGCTTTTTGTCTCTGAGTTTTTTTCGAATTGCGTATGCTATATTTTCGAAAACGTTCATGTGGGGAAAAAGCATGTGATCCTGATACACTAGACTTATCTGCCTCATATTCGGAGGAAGATCGGTAATATCTTTTCCTTCAAGAATAATCCTGCCCTTTTCAGGTCCATAAAACCCTATTATGGTCTCAAGGAGAAGGGACTTCCCACTGCCAGTAGGGCCTATCAGAGTAAGGTAATCTCCTTTTTCGGCTTTGAGCTCTATCCTGTCGAGTTCAAAACCCCCAACATCAAGGCAGAGGTCCCTGACTTCAAGAAAACTCACAGCCTCCCTCCCTCAAACCTTTCAAAGCTGAGGATTGCAAGAAAAGCAATTCCCATGAGCAAAATTCCACTTGTGATTGCCATTTCCAGATTTCCATAGGAAATGTTCAGGTAGAGGGTCACAGGCAGAACTTCGGTATACATATATGATCCCCCTGCCAGCACCAGCACTGCTCCAAAAGCCCCTATACAGCGGGCAAAGGTTATCACTCCTGAAGCAAAAAGCCCACTCTTTGCCATTGGAAGAGTCACGTGCCTGAAGGTTTCGAATTCCCCGTACCCAAAGCTCCTTGAAACCAGTTCGTATCTTGGGTTGATGTCTTCAAAGGTGGAGTAGATTATCCTTACAGCATAGGGAAAAGCTACAAAAAACTGGGCAATTATTATCCCGAGCTTGCTGAAGGTTACCTTTATCCCCACAGCTTCAAGCACAGGCCCGAGAAAACTCTGCCCGAAAAGAAGCAGGAGAGCAAGGCCCATTACCAGTTCTGGAAATGCCATCGGGAGCCCGAGTATGGTTTTTATAATGCTTTTTCCTGGAAAGGAGAAACGCGAAAGTGCATAAGCTGTCGGAATTGAACAGCACATTACAGAAAATGTTGAGATTGAAGAGGTCAGCACGGAAAGCTTCATTGAATAAAGCATTTCTTCCGAAAGCAGGGCTGAAAAGATTTCTGATGGACTAAGGACGAAGAGCAAGGTTCCTATAGATAAGAAAAGCAAAAAAGTGAAGAAAAGGGCAATGCCCACTGTGAATTTCTTGAACCAGGAATATTTCATACCCGGATATTTTAAGAACTGCATGGCTCAAAGCCCCATTTTTCCCAGATGGCCTTCGCTTCATCTCCTGCAATGTAAGTGTTAAATGCTTCTGCCAGTTTAGGGTCTTCTGCATATGTGGAAACTGCTGTGGGTATGGTCTGTATTTTATTCTGTTTTTCAGGGATAGGGATTACTTTGATTTTTCCACTGGCTTCACTCCAGTTTGCCATATCTTCCCAGATAATTGCCGCATCCGCATCTCCAGACGTGAGGTAAATAAGGAGCTGGTTTACTGTTGCCGTCTTGACAATTGTGTTATTCTGTACTTCAGGAAGGATTCCTGCCTTTGTACAGATCTTTTCCGCTACCCTGCCTATTGCAGGCCCATTCGGGTCTCCAAGAGCCAGCTTTACTCCGGGTTTTGCCAGGTCTTCGAGTTTGCTTATGTTTGCAGGATTTCCCGCAGGTACTGCAATAACCGGGATATGTCGGGTCAGGTTTTCCACGCTGTCATTTAAAACATAATTTCTTTCCATAGCCTGTTCAGTGTAGTGATAGTCTCCGGGAATGAAGACGTCGCACTCCTTAGAGGTCAGAAATCCGAAGATTTCGGCACTTCCTCCATAACGAACCTCAATATCTGCTCCGGTTTCGTTTTCAAAATTTCCAATCAATTCATTCATGGGCTTTATAAGTCCTGCTCCGGAACAAACAGTAAGCTTCTGTCCCTCAAATTCATTTCCCGAATTATTAGAAGCAGGAGTTGGAGACATTTTTTCAGTACACCCGGAGCCAGCCAGGAACACTGCCAACACCATGATAATTATGAACGCGCATGCCTTTTTCATTCAAAACCCTCAAATAGAATTCAGATGATATGTCTGAATATGCATAACGAATATAATTAATTATAAAAACATCCTATATGAATATAATTGGGAAGTAGTAAAAAATCCGATGGCTCTCCAGCCCGATATTTTAAAAAGTAAAAAAGTGTTTTCTTTTCATTTAAAGGTCAAGTATTCGACGCCTGTATTTTTCTAATTCTTCAGCTCCCCTTTCCCTGGACATGCTGCTCACTTCATAAATGATATAAGATGGAAGCACTTTCATCCCCATATATTCAAAAATACAATGGGTTATTGATTCCAGATGCTTGTTCAGGTCTCCGTGGGCTCCTCCCTCAGAATACATTGCTTTCGGAGCTCCGGTAGTTGCAACAATCATTGCTGATTTTCCTTTAAAGAACCCGGTATCGTAGTCACTATTCATAACCGGGTTGAACCCAAACCCAGGTGCCAGAACACGGTCGATCCATCCTTTCATTATAGCTGGCATGAAAGTGAAATAAATAGGAAACTGGAAAATCAGAAGGTCTGCCCATTTTACTTTTTCCATTTCCTCTTTAATATCAGGCGCAAAAGCCCCTGTTTTAGAAGCCTGGATCGCTTCAAAGAAAGGCTTGAAAACATCTTGCTTTTTTCGTTCAGGAAAATCCGAAGCTTTCAGGACAGGATGAAACTTCATTGCATAAAGGTCCGAGAGCTTTACTTCATGCCCTTTCTCCTGCAGGGCAGCAAGTGCTGTTTCCTTTAAAGCGCCGTTAAAAGACTTCGGTTCCGGGTGTGCATAAACATAAAGAACTTTCATTTCATTCCCCCAAATTATATATTAAATTCATTTTCCGGAATAAAAAAGTAAGGTTGCTTAACTTTTGAGGCGACAGGAAACGAAAAAATACGCACCTGAGCCTGCAGAATCAGATAAGACTCAAACAAATTCCATTATCCTGAGGAAGTACTCGGAAAAAACGGAGCTTGAGTAAATCAATCCATCTTGAGAGAAGAAAAAATCAGTATCTATTGCACTTAATTCATCCCTCTTGAGCGCAACTGTTAACCCTCAATCGTTACGCCGGTTTATCATGCCGACCACCTTGTTGCTTGAGTGCCTGGGTTTTCGGTCAAGCCTTTTTTGAAAAGGGTTGCGGGCAAGCAATTTTTTGAAAAGGGTTGCGGGCAAGTAGTTTTTTGAAAAAGCTGGATTCACAGGGTACCTTTAGTGCTTTTTACCTCTTTACCCTCGATTTTTACAGCACGTTTCATTGCATAGGCAAAAGCCTTGAAAAGAGCTTCGATTTTGTGATGGTCATTATCGCCATAGACACTCGCATGAATGGTAATTTTTGCATTTGAGGCCAGCGTTTCAAAAAAGTGCTTTACAAGCTGGGTACTGAATTGCCCTACCTGGGGAGATGTAAATTCGGCATTCAGGACAAGATAGCTACGCCCGCCTATATCCAGGGCAACCTCGGCAAGAGCTTCATCCATTGGAATTCTGGCCTCCCCAAAACGGGCAATTCCTGCCATATCTCCAAGCGCCTCTGCAAGCACTTTTCCGAGAACTATTCCTGTGTCTTCAACAAGGTGATGCTCATCCACGTACAGGTCACCGTCCGCACGTACTTTAAGGTCAAACTCTGCATGCCTTGCAAAAGAAGTAAGCATATGGTCAAAAAACCCGATCCCTGTGTTAATATCGGCAATCCCAGTGCCGTCAAGGTTCAGTTCAAGTTGGATATCGGTCTCTTTTGTTTTGCGGGACATTCTGCCTGTTCTCATACAGCATCACATTCTCTTTAAATTTATAAATACTTTTTATCCGGCTTCCTGTGAATTCCTTTCTATGTTTTTCCGGAAGATTGAAAAAATGGAATTATGCCTAAGGTCTCTGCCAGGAAGTAAAAATAAGGTTCAGATCACTCATGCTGAATTGTTTCAATCGCTGCTTCAAGCGTGAACCTGCCTGTGTATAGAGCGCTGCCTACCACAACCCCTGATGCTCCGGTTTTCTTCAGGGCCTGAAGATCTTGAAGAGAACTTACTCCTCCAGACGCGATTACAGGAATGCTGACAGATTCCACAAGTTCTTTTGTAGGAACAGGATTTACGCCCTTCATAAGGCCTTCAGTGTCTATATTTGTAAAAAGCAAGCTGCCTGCACCCAGTTCTTCAAATGTTCTTCCCATTTCTACAGGAGTTTGTGAGCATTCTTCAGTCCAACCTTTGATCGAGATTTTCCCATTTTTTGCATCAAGGGCAACGGTCACACTTTCGCCTCCAAAGGCATTTGAGAGCTGTTTTACAAGGGCTGGGTTCTGAAGCGCAGCAGTTCCAAGAATCGCCCTCGAGACTCCCAGTTCAAGCAGAGAAGCTGCATCCTCAAAACTCCGAATGCCTCCTCCAACCTGAATCCGCACCCCTTTTTTCTGGCATGCACTCACTATTTTTTCGATTATAGGAGCGTTTTTACGCTCTCCTTCAATTGCTCCGTCCAGATCTACCAAGTGCAGTGTCTTTGCCCCTTTTCTAACCCAATCAAGGGCAACTTCAACAGGATTGTCAAGGGACACAATCTCACTGCCAGGCACTCCCTGCACAAGCTGAACGCACTTTCCGCCCCTCATATCCACTGCAGGAATTACTTCAAAAACCAAAGTCACATCTCCGACACGTCTTTGAGAAATCTCCTTTTATCTTTGAGAAATCTCCTTCTGTTAAATCTCCTTCTGTTTGTCTTGCCTGAAAAAACCTATTTTTCCGGTTTTTCCTTTCATGGCATTATTCTTTCGATGGGTACGACAAGAATGTCACGCGCACCAACCTTCTTCAGCTTATTTACAATGGTAAAAATCAAGTCTGCATCCACAACAGCGTGAACTGCAAGAATGGATTCTCCGGGCAATTTGCTGGACTCGACCTTCATAACCGTTGGGCCTGACATTCCTGGAAGGACTTCTTTTACTGCCTGGAGAGAAGACTCAGGAACATTCATCATAAGATAACGCCGGTGCTTTGCATTTAGTACGCTTTCCAGTGCAGTTTTTATGTCCAGAATTTTTTCCTTTGTCCTGAGGCTTTCTTTATTTGCAATCAGGTAGACTGTGGAAGAAAAAACGGTATCAATAGGCTTTAAATGATTTATCATCAGAGTGGTTCCAGAGCTTGAGATGTCCACGATTGCATCCGCTATTCCCACATGCGGAGTCATTTCACAGGCTCCACTGACCTTTATAACCTCAACATTAACTCCAAGATTGTTGAAGTACTGGCGTGTAATTTCCGGAAACTCGGTTGCAATCTTTCGGCCTTCAAGATCCTCAGCTTTCTGAAACTCCGAGTCTTCGGGAACAGCCAGAACAAGGCTAGCCTTTCCGAATTTAAGGTCCAGAAGAGTTTCAACCTTTGCTCCTCTTTCCGTAATCAGATCTATGCCTGTAACACCTACGTCTGCAGCTCCATCCTGTACGTACTCAGGAATATCAGCAGCCCTGGCAAAGAGGATATGGATATCCTGATCGGTAGTTTTTGCAAAAAGTTTTCGGCTTTCGGCCCCTCCACTTATCGGGAGCCCTGCATCTTTGAAAATAGAGATTGTGGGTTCGTAAAGGCGCCCTTTATTGGGTATTGCAATGCGAATCATCTGTTATGTCCTCTATAAATAATCTGCCGGGAGGTATTTTCCCGGGTAAGCTCATCAAAGTAAAAACGTTTATCCAGAATACTCTAGTATGATATAGACTTCACGGTAAGATTTCATAGAAGTTTTCCTTTAAGAAAGGCAGGTCCATAGATAAAAAGCCTAATCATTATGAATTAATTTTGACAACCAATCAGTAAACTTCCAGGATTGAAGGTAAAAATCGTTTTTAAAGAAATTATTACTTTCAGTAATTAAGGTAGGGGAAAAATTATATAGTCATAGTAATTAAATAGGAAATGATTTTTGAAGTATATATTAGAAATTATTAATGTCAGAGTAACATAAGAATTAATCACAACAGAGTGCTAAGTATAGCAGACTGATGGTACAACTGACCGAAAAATAGTAAATCAATAACATTTACATTTAATAATAAAAACTATTATCGATTTTGAAAAAAGAGGATCCAAATGGCCCGAAATATCAAAGTGGAGGAGCTCTTCCAAACTCCTATTGAGAAACAGAGGATAGAGCTTGTAGAACGCAAAGGGATAGGGCATCCTGATAGTATATCAGACGGACTTGCCGAAGCCGTAAGTCGCGCACTATGCAGGGAATACATAAGCAAATGTGGAGCCGTACTCCACCATAATACTGACGAAACCCAGATTGTAGCCGGGAGATCCAGCCCAAAGTTCGGGGGCGGAGAAATACTGCAGCCCATATATATTCTACTGGTAGGCAGGGCAACAAAGGAGTTTGAAGGGGTAGATCTTGCTACCGAGTCTGTAGCCCTACAAGCTGCCAGAAGCTATCTTAAGAATACCCTTGTAAACATGGATCTCGAAAGAGATGTCATAATGGACTGCAAACTCGGGACAGGGTCTTCAGACCTGAGAGATGTCTTCAAAAGAGATAGGATTCCGGTTGCAAATGATACCTCATTTGGGGTTGGGCATGCTCCATTTTCCGAGCTTGAAAACCTCGTATATAACACCGAAAGACAACTGCTCACAGACCTTAAGTCGCGCATGCCTGGAATCGGAGAAGATATGAAGGTCATGGGACTCAGGGATGGGGAGGACATAACTCTTACAATATGCAGTGGCATGATTGGAAGATATATCGACGACCTGGACAGTTATATAAATATGACCCAGGAAATGCAGACTTATGTTGAGGAGATGGCAACCAGGTATACTGAGCGCAATGTAAAGGTCTGCATCAACACAGGAGATAACCTGAAAACCGGCTCTGTTTTCCTCACAGTTACAGGCACTTCAGCTGAAATGGGGGACGACGGCTCGGTAGGGCGCGGAAACCGCTGCAATGGGCTGATCACGCCAAACAGGCCTATGAGCATGGAGGCAACCAGTGGGAAGAACCCGATTAACCACATCGGCAAAATCTACAACCTCCTCTCGACCCAGATGGCACGTGATATTGTAAAGCAGGTTCCGGAAGTCCAGGACGTTTACATAAGGCTGCTTTCCCAGATTGGAAAACCAATTGACCAGCCACTTGTAGCAAGTGCGCAGATTATTCCCAAAGAAGGCACTTCTTTTGCAAGGGCCAAAGCCGAAGCCGAAGTTGTCATGGATGACTGGCTTTCCAATGTGACAAAGATTACCGAAATGGTAATTAAAGGAGAATTGAACACTTTTTAAACAAGGAAAACATTATCGAGAAGAACCTTTGGGTTCTTTTCATAATACTTATATTGTAACTATTTTTGACTTTAATGAATTTTTAATGAGAAACTGTTAATATTAAGTAGAGAGTTTATTGTTTTTAATAGTGAAGCTAATCGCTTTTATATTAAATCTGCATATATTTAGGTTGAATTGGGGTATTTTAGAGGAAAACCCAGTTATTTTTTAAAACCGGAGAATAATATCGAATTACGAAAACACTCCTGAGAACTCTTTAGAGTAAGGAGTAAAGTAGGCTATAGAACGAGTTTACAGGCTTAAAATTTTCATAAAAATGTCTCTATAGCCAATATATAGCGTAAAACATATATACCATCACCATATATGAGATGGTGCACTCAAGCAGTGCAACAGTGAAATAAAGTGGAATAATATACATTGTCCCGCCTTAACTCAGTGGTAGAGTGCGCGGCTGTAGTTCGGCTCGTGCGGGTAAAATTACCCGTACATTTCCGCGCAGGCACCGCGATGTCCCCGGTTCGAGTCTGGGAGGCGGGACCTAAAACAATTTCCAGAATCGAAAAGCTTCAACGGGAACATTTATATATTAAAAAAGCGTTTATGTTTTGCTCGCAACGCGAGCGAAAACCAATAGCAAAAGACACTGGAGTGTCCGGATAGTGTAGAGGCCTATCATGGAGCCCTGTCGAGGCTCCGACTCGGGTTCGAATCCCGGTCCGGGCGTTTCCAAATTAAAGCTCGGTTGATACCAATCGAGCAAAAACTTTTTTCAAAAACTTTTTTCAAAAACTTTTTTCAGATACTTTTTAACTTATCACTTTTGAGTAAAGAGTAAAAGTAAAAAATTTATTAGATGCTTTTTAACTCATCGCTTTTGAGTAAAGAGAAAAAGTAAAAACTTTCATTAAGTGTTTTTGAATTCATCACTTCTGAATCTAAGCTCATACTTTATAAAATAATATGTAGTATTCATCGTCTGTGAGGTTTCCGACTTCCTTGCCTCATCCATTCCATACTTTCTTCATATAATCTGTGGTATTCGTCGCCTGTAGGACTTCCGTCTTTCCTCAAGCACATTCGGATAACACTAAACACAACCTGAAGTGCTACCTCACATAAAAAAAGAAAGAAAATTAAGTTTCCAAAGTAAAGTATATCTTCTATCATTTTCTTAATGCTTCCTCTTTTTTCACATAGTCTGTACTCTTACCAGCAAACTGGATAAATAAAAAAGATATAGGTATTCCACATCTAATAGCAGACTTTATTAGGTTCACCTTGATTCTTGCTAGCTCTCTTTTTCCTTAACAGATATATTATTTAACAGATATATTATAAACTTATCTGAATTTATATAAATTCTCAAATTATACGAACAGTATTTAAAGTAAACGTAACAGCTAAAAAAATTGAATTATTAATTACTGCGAAAAAAGGTAGAGTTGGAAAGATAGAGTTGGAAGAATGAAAGATGGAAGTTGAATCTGTTGTATCTGACGATTCCCAGGAAGAACTGGACAGCATACAGGAAAAGTTAGAAGATACCAGAGAAAAAATGGAGTTTGAAACCCTCTCTTTTATTGAAGCTACCAAAAAATTCACCTCCGAATGGATTCAAAGAGAAATTGAAATAGCAGTGCAATCTCCGGAAAACGCAGTTTTTCCTGAGAACTTAAAATTTCATAACAACAAGGCCGGGAAATCAAAATTAGACCTTAAGGAGCTGTCCCTCAAAATTTCAGATATTGTAGAAACTCATCTTAACCACGGCGATTACTGGATTCATAGAAACGCACTGTTTCAGCCGGATATTTCAAGGGACTACATGGAATTTAAAAAAGAAAAAATTCGAAAGGAACTGACCTCAAGCGTTCGAAGAATCCTTGGCTGCGTTACCGAGATTTTCTGGGAAATCGAGGAAGGAGAACCTGAGAATAAAGCCTGGGTAAACGAGCTGGGAAGAAGAAGATATGCGTGCTTTCTCAGGTTTTCGGATGAAATGACAGCCTCTCTTAACCGTTATTTTGAGATGCTTGAAGAGCTTTTCATTTTAAACTATGAAATAAAAGAAGAAATCTTACGGATGGAAGGAAAGAAGACCTGACAATAAGACCTTTATGCACAAAGCTAGAATTACCCTGCATGACCGAACCAGAGTTCAGTATAAAGAAGGCCCTTGAAGAGGCAGGAACCGATGCCTATCTTATGACAGGGGACCTTCACAATTCAGATATTTATTACGTAACCCGCTTCCTGGCTTCCGACGATTTTGCATACCTGCAAACCGACGAAGGAAAAGAGATACTTTTTATTTCGGATATGGAAAAAGGGAGAGCCGAGATCGAGTCAAGGGTTTCGACAATAAAGACATTGCAGGACCTGGGCTACAGAGAGAAGATGAAGGAGAAAAAAGATTCATCTATTGCCTATGCAGCCTGCATATCCGAGCTGCTTGCAGGAGAAGGGATTAAGAAAGTCGCAGTGCCTTACGATTTCCCGATATTCGAATCAAACTTCCTCACAGAAGCGGGCTTTTCCGTAGTCCCAATAAAAAGCCCGTTCCGAAAAATCAGGAGCTTGAAAAGTCCGGAAGAAATTGAATCCATAAAGTACGCCCAGATGGCCGGAGAAAAAGCTATGGAAGCTGCAATAGCCTTGATATCAGGAGCAGAAGAAAGGGATGGCTTCCTCTATCACGCAGGAGAGGTACTAACAGGAGCTAAAGTACTTTCGGTTATAGATCATACCCTTCTTGATTATGGGTGCGAAGCCGAGGAGACAATAGTTTCATGCGGCAAGGATACGGCAAACCCTCATGGAACTACGGACGGACCTCTGAGAGCAAATGCCCCAGTTATCTTGGATATTTTTCCGCGGAGCAAAACGAAACGCTATTTTGCGGATATGACGCGCACAGTCTTGCACGGAAAAGCTTCGGAAGAGCTTAAAAAGATGTACGAAACTGTACTTGCAGCCCAGAAAAAAGGCTTTGAAATGGTTAAGCCCGGAGTAAAGGCATCCGATGTGCATAACGCTGTCTGCGATTTCTTTGAGGCACACGGTTATGATACCTACCGAAGTGGTGCAAAGGTAGGGTTTATTCACTCAACAGGACATGGAGTAGGGCTTGACATACATGAACTCCCAGGAGTCGGAGAAAACGGGACCTTACTTGAGGCAGGCAATGTAATCACTCTTGAGCCTGGCCTGTATTATCCTGAAATTGGAGGAATACGAATAGAAGATATGGTCCTGGTCACTGAAAATGGATATCAGAACTTTACAGGGCTGGAAAAGAGATTTGTAGTATAAAAGATTTACAATTGAAAGGATTTGTTATATTTTTATATTTTAATAACAATATATAACTTGCTCAAATCGAAGATAGTCTGTTAAAATGAAAGATTATCCGTTTGAATCAAAAAATATCTATTAAAATCTAAAAATATCTGTTAAAATCTAAAAAATATCTGTTAAAATCAAAAATGATCCATTTGAATTGAAAAGCATCGATTCAAATCGAGAATTAAAGATTTACATAAGAAACACACTCAGGAAAACTGTCAAAGTTTCAGTACTTTCCAGTAAAATTTTAATAAATTACCATGAGTTCTAATAAGAGTCCAATAAGATTTCGATAAGATTTCAATAAACCATTTAAAAGGGGTAATATGACCGATAATGTGCACAATAAGCAAGATATCCTTGAGAAATACAGGGAAGCAGGCAAGATCCTGAAAACTGTCAGAACCGAAGCCGTAGAAATGGTCAAGGTAGGGAATAGTCTGCTTCAAGTTGCAGATTTTATTGAAAACCGGACTATAGAGCTGGGAGGCAGGCCTGCTTTTCCCTGCAATATTTCAAGGAATCAAGAGGCTGCACATGCAACCCCAAAGATCGGAGATACTGACGTTTTTGGAAAGGATATGGTTAAGCTGGACCTCGGGGTCCATGTGGACGGATATGTTGCAGACTCGGCTGTAACTGTTGACTTATCCGGAAACTCCGACATCAAGAAAGCCGCCGAAGAAGCTCTCGCCGCAGCCATTGAACTTGCAAAGCCAGGAGTTTCTACAGGAGAATTAGGAGCTTCAATTGAGGACAGCATTCGCAGTAACGGACTAAACCCGATAATAAACCTGACAGGCCACGGGCTTTCTCAGTACGAAGCCCACGATGATCCTTCTGTTCCTAACCGACATGTGGAAGGAGGAGCAATTTTAAAAGAAGGAGATGTGCTTGCAATCGAGCCCTTTGCAACGGATGGAGTCGGTACTGTCCATGATGGGAACTGGGCCGAGATATACAGCCTTATAAGGAAAAAACCGGTCCGTTTGCCTGCAGTCCGGAATGTCCTGAAACAGGTTGAAGAATATAGGGAATTGCCTTTTGCAAAACGCTGGCTCAAATCCGACAAACTGGATTTCGTATTACTCCAGCTCGAAAAAACAGGAATTATTCGCCCTTATCCTGTACTTCTCGAAAGTTCAGGAGGGCTTGTAGCCCAGGCAGAACACACCATAATAGTAACCCAGGATGGCTGCGAAATTACAACAAAGTAAAAACCGAAAGATAAAGAGAAAATGAAGTTGAAAATAAAGAGAAAACTAAATAGAGAATAAATGAAGATAAGTTGAAAATAAAGAGAAAATGAGCCGGGACTAAAAGATGAAGAATGTAAAGGTTAGCAAAAAGTCAGAAAACTAAAAAACTAAAAAATGAGTTGAGCGCCTTGAAAGCATACAATCTTTTTTTAACCGGTTTTCTGATAATAACCCTTTTTATACCTGCCTTTCTGGCAGAGCCCTGTAACGCTGCCTTTGTACCCAGCAATAACATCACGCTGGAAAGGGGCGGAATGACCTGGGAATATCAAGAACAAATTACAGGCAATGAATCTATTGTCTTCAGGAGCTTCATAGACCTGGAAGCAGGAGACAGTGATAGATTTGTTAATGCATGGGAAATCCTGAAAGCAGAATCCATTCTCAGAGACAAAATGGAAGAATCTGTAAAAACCAAACCTGATGTGAAACTCAATGGTACTTCGGAGCCAGTCAAATTAACAGATGTTGACTTTTTACTCTCAAAAGAAGCTCTGGGCGAGATTGAAAAAACCTCATCAATTACTAATTCTGCGACTGTAAACTATACTTTCGACAAACCGATCGGCCAGGAAGCGAATATCTGGCTTATGGGCACTCCGACCTCAAATGTCACAATCAATCTGCCTGCAGGCTTTGATGTCGAAAAGACAGATGGACTGGATAATGAAAGTAAGGAATCCGAAAACAACTATACAGTTCTTAAAGGCAATTTCAGCCAGGAAAAAAATATAACTCTCTGGATTTCTGAAAATGAAACCTATAAAGCCGAGATGCAGGAAAGAAAAAGAATCATTGAGCAGAACGCAGAAAACAAAACCAATGCAACCGTAAATAAAACCAGAGCTGCCGGAAAAGCCGTAAAAGCCAGTAAATCCTCTGGATTTTTCAAAGACATCTTTATATGGTTTTATCAGGTAATCCAAAAAGTTAATCTGGTTTAAAGCGGTTCTGAAAAATATGCTTATTGAACAGATTCAGCTTGAAAAAGGGTGTGCTCTTGGCCTCCGCTTTGAGATGCAAAAATACCCTCTTCTGGTTATAAGGGCAGAGAAAGGCTTCCTGATGTGCGGATACCTGAATGTAAATGCTGCAGAGGCACTTGGAGACACGGCAGCGAAGATTAAAGGCGTACAGAGTTTTGAAGACATGCTCAAAGCCCAGGTCGTTGAAGTAACCCAGTTCGCCAGGGAAATCGGGGTCGAACCCGGAATGACTGGCAGGGAAGCTCTGGAAAGGATGTTATGAGGAAAGAGATCTTTAAAGTTCTGTTGCAAAAAACATCATATAGAAGTAAAAATCTAGTTGAAAGCAAACAACATAAAAAGACAGAATTCCTAAAATAACATTCAGATTAGACAGCTATTCTAAATAACTTATTTATAAAATTGATTTCAACAAGAACACATCGATTTAAAGCAACAGCCGATCCTTTTTTTATCATATACATAATTTCAATTTCCTTTAAAGTTTTGGTCATGCAGTGTTATATGGTTGATATTGCCATGATTAAATATTCAGTATAACAAATACTTGTATTTTTGTGCAAGGAGCGCAAGTCAGCTCCAATTGCACGAGGTTCGGAACAAAAAAGGCCTAGGAACAAAAAGGGCCTGAAAACTACTTTATGAGTATTTGGGAATAATATCAACCAGATAATAGAGAACGATCCTTATTTTTACCACTCAAAATACAATATTAAAAAAAGTTTAAATTAATTCTGTAAATTCAAAGTCAAATTTTTGTATACTGAACAAAATTTAGTTCTCTTGCGAGGGGATTTTCAAACCACAAACTTGATAATATTTATAATTTTACAGAAAAAGTGGCACACTGCCATTTAAATATTAGTCAAATTACTATCGGGAAGGATATATAGTGGATTTGATAGAACTTGCTGTACTTTTCCTAATACTAGCACTGATTGAATATGCACTGGGCGCACGGGAAATCGCCGGTTTCTGTATGGAGATTGCAAAGTGGATTATTATAATCTTTTTGATACTTGCAATCCTCATATTCTTCTTCAGATGACGGCAACCTCTAGCAAAGTAAGTGTTAAGTTAGGTAATGACTAGACAACTTCCCTAAAATTATACATATTCTGTTATCATAATTCCATATTATTGGTCATCGGTTAAGAAATTCTCATACCTGAAAGCTATCGATTTTGCGTAAGAAGTCGGCTTTAAATTTTGGCCTGTTTACATGAAATTGATTCTCTGTTCCATCTCATAATTTATTAAAATATTTGACAAATGTTGTGGAAATGGAGACGATTCGTCACGATTTTTCACTTAGCCAAAGACACATGAGAAGCAATTAGGTATTATGACTTTCAACGCATCAGTTTGTGCTTAAGAGCCTTTGTTTTCTTTCTTCTGCTGTGTTCATATCCTATCAAGAAAACGCCCAAAATCCAAGATGATGCCAATAATCGACCATCATGTAGAGATGTAAAATCTAATGTTCCGAAGATAAGACATAAAACCCCACAAAGAAAAATTAACCGTATATTGACTTCAATAAAAATCACCCATATCATTACTTAGATTACATGTTTTAACCTTTTTACAGTAATCTCAAAACATAGTAATCAGAATGCAGATCAGCACCGTATAAGCAGGTGGCACTTAAAAAAATATTTAATATTTAGTAACGTATAAAGCAGCATGAACAATGAAACTGCAATGTATGGCTCTAGTGCTGCCGGAAAAATGTCTTATAGTCATACTGTAACATTATATGGGCTACCTGTTATATACATTGTAATTGGCGCCTTAGTAATATTAGTTATTTTATATTTATCTTGTAGGGTGAAAAGAAAGGATTGCCAACATTTTATGAAAAAATCGAGTTACCTGAAATTGTTTATTGCTTTCTTTGTCCCGTTGTTCTTTTATAATATGTATAATATGTATAACAGTTTTTGGCATTACAATATTTATAACAAATCATGGGATAATAATTTCTGGTTTACTGACCCTATTTCTATTATTATAACTACAAGCACTCTATCGTTAATGGAATCTATCATCCCATATTTATTCATAACTCTGAGTATACTTATAATAAAGTGTTATCGTAAATCGTCTTAAGATGATCTTAAAGATTCATTGCAAAAATATCAGAATAAGCATGTAAGAGCCTATTCGAAAAGTCAGCAACAAATGTTGAAAAGTTACAAAAAGTTTATAGTATGAGTTTATCCGTTCAGTTTTTCATATTTCTATTTTAAAAGTTCTAAAAAGAAGTCACTTTTCGGATTTTGCCACATTAGATATGACTCTACCCTGAATCTTCAACGGCTGATCTTCACGCATATCACAGGAAAAACGATATGCATACTGTAATCTTGCTCCAATTATCCAAAGCGTAGTCACAGATAAAAGCGATCAGAATAGGGTAAGGTGTATTAACGCATCAAACCAAGAGCACGACTGGAGTAGATTAGATAGTAATAATATTGTATAGTAGTAATAATAGTGTGATTGTTAATTTTTTATATATAAACTGACCAGACTTTTAAAACTCTCTTGCATTCTCGAATATGCCTTGAGATTTCACAGAATAATAATTACAACCAAACCCATCAGTTACTTTTAACAACTACTTTCACGTTTCACGCACGGAGTTTTATATCTATTCCGCACCGTCATGGTACGAATATCATTTCGAGTTTATAATTATCAACCTATTCCGGATCACCAATGTTATACGCTTTTGAACTTTCTGGAGAACATGAAGAACTGCCCGCCGCCGAAGTATTTGCCTGTCTCAAAATAGAGGGACTTGATTTCCGACCCCATACTATTCTTGACCAGTGCCTTGTGGTGGAAATAACTGGTAAAGAAGAGGATGTGGAAAAAATCCTTCGAGGCCCGATAACTGACAGGCTGGCAATGACCCACCATATCCTGAAAGTTGTTGGGATTACCGAAAATACTCCGGATGCAATCCTTAAACTTGCAGAAGCCTCTGATTCCTCAGGCTACATAAAGGAAGGACAAAGTTTTGTAGTCAGAGCAAAGCGAATCAAACACCATGTAGATTTTTCGGGCGAGTTTCTGGAACAGAAAGTAGGAGGATGCATTTACAGGAAAGGCTTTCGGGCAAATCTGAAAAATCCGGAAGTGGAATTCAGGGTGATCCTGAGTGAAAAAGCTGTGTTCGGAACTCTCCTGTCCTCTATCGACAGAAGTGCATATGAAGCCAGAAATCCCCAGAATAAACCTTTTTTCCATCCTGGGGTCCTTATGCCAAGAGTTGCACGCGCCCTCGCAAACCTCTCTGGAATAAAGCCAGGAGAACTCTTTCTGGACCCCTTTTGCGGCACTGCAGGAATTCTTATTGAAGCCGGGCTTATGGGAGCAAGGGTTATAGGAGTCGATGCCCAGGAAAAACTTGTTGAGGGAGCCCGCATGAACCTTGAAGCCTTTAAACTGGATTATGCCCTGATGGAAGGAGATGCCTGCAGGGTTCCATTAAAGGAAGAAACGATAAATGCAGTCGTAACTGACCCACCCTACGGCAGATCGGCAGCAATTGTTGCCGAGTCCCTGGAAGAACTTTATTCCTGTGCTCTTAGTGAGATTGAGCGTGTCCTTAAGCCTGAAGGCATTGCAGTTGTAGTTTCGGATAAAGCTGCAGCGGAATACGGAGAAAAGGCAGGGCTTAAGGTTCTTAAGATTTACTCCCAGAGAGTACATCGAAGCCTTACCCGGACAATAACTGTTTTTCAGAAAGAAGTGAAAAATGAGAATGGCAAACGGGAATGAAGAATGAAAATGAGAAGCGGGAATGAAGAATCAAAGCAAAGGTAAAATCAAAAGTAAAGTCCAAAAGTAAAATCAAAAGTA
>NZ_LZPK01000363.1:0-29876 GCF_001729375.1 Methanosarcina sp. A14
TCCTAACCTATTCTTCCTAAACCTATTCTTCCTGAACATATCTCTTCCTGAACCTGATGGCAATAGCAAGGAAAGCTAGAAGGCAGACGATTATTACTGGAAGAGGCACCTGTTGACTTTCTGCGCTTTTTTGTTCATGTATTTTAAGATACTCATCATTCGATTCCGATTCAGAAACGAGGACTGCAACACAGGGATGTAAGTAGCCTTCATCTCCCCGTTCAAAGCGAAGAGAGCTTTCCGTACTCTTCAGCGAGACTGAAGTTGAAAAAAGGTCAAAGTACTTTCCCTGAGCAGACCTGCCAACATCGCTTCCAATATTCGTAGAATCAAAGTACAGTTCATCTCTCTCCCCTTCAGTGCCTGCTACAATCATTGTATAGAGGCTTGCATTTTTCCCAGGGGATGTGCCTTCAAAAGTGCTCGTTACATCATCTTTATTAGTTGTATACGCAAGAGCATAATTGCCCTCGTTGATCCAGAACTTGACCGGAGGCAGGGACCTGTTCTCACAAACAGCTACGAGGGTAGTGCCGTAAGGGCCACCTCCTGGGATTTCAGGAGAGATAGAAACCTCGTTTATTCCATCATGGAGAGAATTATTGATTTGTAAACAATAGAGGCCGACTCCCCAGGCCGAAGAATAATCCGGCTCCTGCTTTACTGCAAGGTTATTGCCATTGACAGTTACACGGATACTATTCCCGCTTTTATAGTTCCAGACGGGTACGTAAAGTCTAGCAAATTTGATGTCCCCAGAAGGCAGTTTGAAATACTGGATATAAGGGTTTTCCCCGGTATAGCCATGTCCCCCATCAACATAGACTTCTCCTCTGACAACTCCTTCTGCAATCGTATATGGAGGAATACCATCTCCCTGCCAGCCTCCGTTTCCGGAGAAGAAGTAAAGGAGCAAAAGCCCGATTCCAAGCAGCCCTATTATCAAGATTTTCTTTCCAGTATCCAACTAAATCATCTCCCGGAAAAGCTAAGTATTCCATTCAAAGATGTCTCAATGCCTTGATAGGATCCAGTTTTGCAGCCCTCCAGGCAGGATAAAGCCCTGAAAGCACGGACACAAATAAAGAGATTATAAAACCGGCTGCAAGAATCTCGAAGTTTAATGCAGTCAGGTGGCCGATATTTTCAATTCCGAGCCGTGATATCAACAGTGGTCTTCCTACTTTATCTATGAGCATCGAGAAAATAACACCACAGAAATCTCCAAAAATCCCACCAAGAGCCCCGATAAACAGACATTCAGCTAAAAACATTCGCAGGATGTCAGATTCTGAAGCACCAAGAGCTTTTGAGATCCCTATCTCCCGGGTTCGTTCGTAGACCGAGACCACCATAGTGTTGATTACCATTAGTCCACCTACAAGCAAGGTAATACTCGAAAAAAAAGCAAGGATAAGAGTCACCGCGTTCATTATCCGGTTAACGGAATCGATTTCGTCCTGGGCACTTGAAGTAGCAAGCCCAAGTTTTTCGATCTTCTTTCTTGTATCGGTAACAAGAGAAGAACTTTCCACCTTAACCAGAGCCCCATCATAATACTCCTTTTTGCTGAGTTCCTTTGCATATCCAAGCCTCATAAAAGCTTCATTGTCGATTTCGCTCCCAGTTGGCTTTAAATAGCCCGTTGGAATAAAGCTTACTTCCTTATCGATTGGTCTCCCATCAGCTCCATAAAGACGCAACTTAGCTGTTATGGGTGTCCCTATCTCGGCTCCGTCCAATTTTTCCAGTTTTTCCCACAGGTCACTTCCAAGTACAATCTGGTTCTGCCCACTCTCAAACCAGCCCCCTCCGGCAAGCTCAAGCTCATTTGCAGTTCTGTAATCTTCCTGAACACCAAATAAGTCAAAATAGCTCCCTGAAGGACTAACATAGGCATCTTTTACATACGGACAGACCAGATTCCCATATTCTTTTAGTTCTTCTACTTTCGATTCGCTTAGCAGGATGAGTCCATTATCTTTTAAACCTGGAGAAACATCAATTAAAGTCAGGTCACGAGACTTCTGAATCTCTTCTACCGCATTGATTCGTAGACCTTCTCCGAAAGAGACGACGGCTACTACAGATGCTACTCCAATTGCGATTCCTAGAAGTATCAGCAGGCTTCGGAGTTTTTTAAGACGCAACTGCCTTATTGCCATTGAAAATTCTTCGTCAAACATCGTTCAACAATCCTTGTTTCCTTTTCCATTACTGTAATGGGGCAGGGATAAGACCAAAACGTAGCCAGATCAATGCATTATGATTACAGTAACGTATAATTAATGAAAGAAAAAACATTGCTGATTACAAGATTAAATGTTACTTATTTTTTATTAGTTAACATAAATTATGAATATATATCTTTTTTGATTTTTACAGGTACTTATTTGGAAACAAGCTCGAATTTAAGCCCGAATTTAAAATGTAATTTATTTTTTAATAGTCATAAAATGAGTTTATCACGTTGTATTAATCTGATGTACAAGCTTAACCATAAAAGATTTCCAAACAGATTTTGATAATATAAAAATTGATATAACTAAATATTATAAAGAAATATAACCTATTTAATACGAAATTAATTCGATGAGTATAATTAGTTTGACTATATGACTTGTATCTATGAAGATTGGAATTGTTATTCATAATGTCCAGCTTATGGATTCCCCCCAGATAATTAAAAATATTCTTACACTACTCTCCAGGGAAAACCTTGTCGACGCTTGTCTCTGCGGTACATTGGGAAAAGTTGCAGTTATTGATGCCGGTTTGGAAGACTTGATTGAAATTAACCAGTTTCGAAGTCCAAGTGCCTGTATTGGGACTCTCTTTAAATCAAATGACATGGTGTGCCTTCTGAACCATGGTAGAGAGCTCCAAACAGGCCGAACTTTTGGAAGGATCGTAGTCTCGCATGTAGAAAACCCTGATGAAAAGCCTCTTATACAGATAGAAAGGCCCGGTTGTCTCGATGGTGAAATCATCCCATGGAATCAGGCTGCTGAACCCCATGTTGAAAAACTTTCCAAATTGCTTAATCTAAAAATTTCCCAGCCTCCGCGTCCGATTAATACTATTGAAATAACCAACCAGGGAAGGCGGATTCTGAGAAGAATATCAGCTTTTCCCGGGGCATACATACTTGTTGAGGGGATCATTATTGGAAAAGCTACTTCTTCTGAGGTCACCCTCATATCCGAAGATGGTTTCTTGACCTCAATAGAAGGAGGAATTCTAAAAGAGCAGGGTATTGATATTCTCCATAAGCATGGAGAAAGAGTACCTATAGACCTTTCCAGGTCCTGGATAAAAACCGGTACTCAGCGGGAAAATTTCAAAGGCCATAAAAGCTCTCCTGAAGACAAAAGCGAATGTGTGGCAAAAACTGCTATTTTAAAAAAGAACTCTTTAATGGAGACAACTCCTGAAAACGGAGTTAAGGTCATTCTTATAGACCACTGTGCAGAGCGTTCACTTGAGATGATTGAAGGAGCAGACATTGCTATTACCATTGGAGACGACACAACTGAGATTGCAGGAAGTATATTTTCCAGGTTTGGAATTCCGATTATTGGAGTTACGGATGGTGACTGTGACGAACTTGCAGCTTCAGTTACCTATTCTGCGGGTTCTGTGATCCTGAATTTAAAATCCGGACAGGATGACGAGTTCGGTAGACTAATTCTGCAGGATATTTTATCAGGAAAAAAAGTCGCCTTTTTTGAAAATCTTGATAACTTGAAGTTAAGAATTATGAATCTCGCAGAAAGTTCTCTTGAATCCGTCTCAGAATACTGAACTACGTTTACATTTGCACAAAAGACGAGATAACTCTCTAAACGTGAAAAGTCAAACTTAAATTATGCATAAAATTTGTACTGGGAAATAGTGAGGTTTGTAAATGAAAGTAAAGATTGTGTTATTCATTAGCGTCCTTCTGATCTCATTGCAAGGAACTGCAGCGTATGGTATGGGAATTGGAGTGAGCCCAGGAAATATGAGTTTTAAACTTGCTCCTGGGACGTCTGCAGAGCAACAGATATATGTGATAAATACAGGAAATGAAACTGCAAGATATGATGTTTTTGTTAATGAAAGTACTTATCAAAATTGGTTTACCTTTTCTCCCTCCTCCTTTGATCTAAAAGCAGGAGAAACGAAAGAAGTTAGAGTTACGCTCAAAGTTCCCGCTTCTACTGAAACAGACATTAAATGCAAAATATATGTTCCATGCACCATACCAGGAAGATCTGTTGGGGCGGGGGTCATAATTCCTGTTCATGTTGAAGTCTCCACATTAGAAGAGAGTTCTTCTGAAAGAGTCTCTTCTAGTGGTAGCTCTTCTAAAGGAGTCTCTTCTAGTGGTAGCTCTTCTAAAGGAATAGAAAACTCTTCCAACGGTAGTTATTCAAAAGGAACAGAAAACTCTTCCAATGGTAGTTATTCAAAAGGGATAGAAAACTCTTCAAATCCTTTAACTAAAATAGAAATCAACAAGACCTTGCAGCAATCTTTGGAAAACATCGACGACAGGCTTAATTTTAGTCAGAATGCTACACATATAGATGAGGAACTAAAAGATTACACTGAAAATTTGCAAGTAATTATGACCAAGAGTATTGATAATGCAACCAGAAGTTTTGAAGTTATTACTAAGAGTCTTGGTAATACAATTAAAAACCTTGGTGAAAAAAATCCTTCTGATCTGACTAAAATTAAAAGTTATGAAGAAAAGTTCCATGTTTTACCTGGTTTTAATGCATCCCTTGCATATGTATGTCTGGTGATTTCAGGGCTGCTAATGAGAAGGAGGCTACTTAAATAATAAATCATAACTGAAAATTTTCAGGGAAAATTAGAAAGAGAGTAAGATTATTTAAAATTTTATTTACCTGTACTTGTTATTCGAAGAATTTCATGTTGTTTTGTCATCTTTTTACCCCACAATATAATTGTCGGATAAGCTGTCAACTACCAACATTTCATCCTGGCTGCTGCCTGCTTCGGTGAGTTCACAATAGAATTGTCAGATAAGGTGTCAATTACCAGCAGCTAAAGTAGTTGGCTTGGCTTTCAAATTCCTCGAAAGAGGTAGAGAACAATAGGCTCATTGACTACACAAAGCCCATAGAAATTCCTCGAAAGAGGCAGAGGACAATAGGCTTATTGACTAAAGCCAGTAGCGTCGAACCGTTGCAACCCTCATTGATTTGTGCATGAGATGCTCATATATGATTGGAATTTTGACTTAAAATAAGTCAACACACGATGAAAATAATGTTGTTAGAGTTGGCGAAGTCCTTCCACAACTAAAGCAGTGGATTTCTTGCTTCGACTTTCGTGAAAGCATAGAACTCTTGAATCTCTCCTCATTCTATAACTATAAAAAGTTATGAAAGTCAAGTACCTCTCCCTAGAACCATTTCATGCTCAGGTTTTCGAGGAAGGGAGTTTCTCGCCTTATAATAATAAAGTTATGAAGACCAAAAAAATTATGCTGGAACCAGATTAACGGACAATTTTGTTTTTACAGGAGATATTTCTTCTACCTGAGTCTCATGATTATATTCTTTGTATGAAATATTATCATATACTGTGATTATATCTTCGGAATCTGAACATTCATTGTATAGTTGCCCGCATAAATTTGCATATGCATGAGTTTGCGGTACCCTGTGTGCTCCGAGTTTTTCGGATTTGATGGAGTAAGAAATTGTTTTCATTTCTTCCGGGGCCAGCACAAAATCCTGGCTCAAATAAGACAAATTATCCAAACCCAGGACACTGGAGGCCAGTTCGGAGTTGTTAATCATTGTAAATGTTGCTGGCACCGGGTCGATTAATGAGATATTTACTGGCCTGTCTTGAACGTTTTTAACGGAAACCGTAACATATGCAGGAGTTCCTATAAAAACTTCGGACCCTGTGTATTTATAGATTTTCAGGGGCTCGCTGACTGAAATGTCTACAACTTTTGAAAGGAAATGTTTACCGGAATTATCTTCCCAACTCACATTTCCGGTTATACTATAATTATCTTTTATTCTTTCTGGAAACCTGAGACGAAGTTCAAAAGATTTTTTTGAACCTTTATCAATCGTTATATTTTCAGGACCTCCATCCTGAACCAGAAGCCCATCGGGGTCAACATTAAATTTTACTTTGTCTGCTTTAATGTTCCCTATATTTCGAATCTCCGTATCAACAATTACTTCGTCACTAAGCAGGTACTCATCTTTATCAGCCTCCAAATCAAGTGCCAGACTCACGTTATCTTCGGTAGATGTTTCATCGGCGGACTTTTTTGCTTCAAAAACTACTTCTGCTTCAGGTGAACAAAGATTAGAAAACATAGGAAGGTTTTCCATATTGGTGACGTTGCAAGCCTTAAGCCGTATGTTGTTATTGTCCATATAACACCAGCTTGAACTGTTATTTTCCAGGACCGTATCCCCAAGAGTCAAACCGTTTTTCGAGACACGAAGCCAGACCATGCCATAACCATCAAATTTCAATGCTTCAATAGTGTATTCATCAACAGAAACTATGCTTACTATTGAATTTTCAGTTCCGAGAGTAACGGTCAGGCTGCTCCATTCATCTTCATTTGCCGCAGCAGGCATAATACCTATGAGCATGTAAAAAACAATTAAAAAAACCGCAATTGTATAGAAATTACCTTTTCTCTTCATGACTGTTCCCTCCAGTTTTGTAACTTTATGAGCAAAGCAGCCAAAATAAACCCTGAGACTACGTAAAATTTGGAAAAACATGCCTGCTTTCCAATTTTATTAGAACCTGCAAAAGAACACCCTATATACAGGCTTCGATTGTATGTCCTGGTTTTCAAAATCGTTGCCACCAATTAGAGATCAATTTTTTGATAAATAGATAGATCTTATTTATTGACAGGTCGATCTTATTTAGTAACAGGTCTTCATACTGGGGAATCTGATGAGTCTCATTAGTAGATCTTGTTTTATTTTTATTTTTAGACAAGGAAGACTCATTAAAGTCACGCAGGAAAGAAGCTTTTCGGTTGATAACGATAACTTCCTTTGCTGTGTTATTTGCTTTATCCCCCGCGCAAACAGTTATTACATTAGGTCCTGAAACCAAAGGCACTTTTGCGCTCCAGCCCCCTTCTGAAAGTAAGGCTTTTTTTCCGTTCACGTCCACTGTTATGTTCCGACTTGTGTCTTCAACCGTTCCACTTACAGTTATCTCTCCAGCGTCTACGAAACTTCCGTCTTCAGGTGATTTTATTTCAATCTCGGGTGGATTCATATCGACAATTTTGGCAAGAACAGGAATGTTGCAATTATTTATTTCACATTTTTCTTTTATCTTGTTCACGTAGTCGACATATACTTTTAGAGCCTTCTGTCCATCACTGGCAGGTTTCCAATTAAACTCTATAGTTTTGTTTTTATCACTGGCAAGAGAAGATACGGAAGCAGTGGATACTACTTCATCATCAGCATAAAGTGCTGCCTGAAAACTACTTGCCGGGTCTGTTCCGATATTTTTTATGTTTGCCTTGATGACATTATCTTTGCCTGTGCAGAGCACAGGTAAGGTAAGTCCAGAGACTATGAGATCAGAGGAGGTTCCAGCTTCTTCTGTTCCCAAAGTTAGCGCGGCCAATACAGGATGGACATAATCTTCATCATCTCTTTGGAACTTAACTTCGTTGTCATCTTCCGTAAGAAAGTCCAGTACATCAAAGAATTTCAAATCAAAATAACTTTTTGAATCGGCAATATCGTTTTTGTTATCCCCATCGGATAGCTGTTCATCGTTAAAGTAGAGAGAGTCATCAAGCCCTTTACTGCCACAGAGATAAGCTACAGCAAGGGTTGCAGTTTTGTACTCATCCGTATCTATACGTCCAGAAAACTTGGCATATCCCTCGTCATGCGTTGATGGCATATCCCCACTCCATCCTGTACCGTGAAGGTTCAGATTTCCTTCCTCTATCCAGTACTTTGTATTCGTTCCTTCTTTATCTTCATATACAGCAGTAAGGACTATACCATATACTCTGCCATCAATGTCCCCTTCAGTTTTTGCTTCCACTTTTACAGGTCCGGTGCTTATGTTTGTGCCTACGTCATAAGCTAACCAATATACTCCATGCCCAGAACAATATATTGATGGATTCTGACCCTCATCATCTCCCGAATCTGCTTTACCCTCCAAGTCCACACTTTCAAAATCTTTTCCATTTATCGTAAGATCCACAGTTCCGGTTTTTTCTTCTGTACCACCCCATACACCCACATATACCCTGGCCCATTTTACGGAATCTCCCGGAATATTGAATTCCTGAACATAAGGGGTTTCCTTAAGTCCCTCTCCTCCATCAACGTAAAGTCCGCCTTTTACCGTCCCTGATGTAATTTCGGTTAATTCGTCCTGATCAGGAACACCTTCAAAATTGTAAGTTGCCAGGCAAGGAGAAATATGCATAAAAAGAATTAAGAGTCCTGCAGCGTATATTAAAAATCTGTTCAATTTACTGCTTTTTAACAGCATATTTATTCGCCCATCTCTTCATAATTTCTCTATAAGTTTTTAATTTCTGGCAACTATTAAAGCCATTAGCTGGAATATATAGTAATTAATTACGTAAGTCGATTATTATTTTTTTAATTACATATTATTTCAAACAAACTTTAAATTTTATCATACTTTATATTATTCATATATTAATTTTTCTAAATGATGTTATGTTATTTTAAAAAATTATTATTTTTAGTGCTAGATTTGAGCCTATACCAAAAGCCACTTTATTCTTAATCAGTGAGAATTCTCAGAATTGTTTTCATGATCATGAGCTTGATTGATTATTCAAAATAAAAGGCCTAAGAAGCAAATTTTAAGTTCTGGGGCGAACTTATTAATATAATTTTGTTGTGCCTATCCAGAAACCAATAGTTAGAAATTATAAATATTGTTTTATATTATTTTATGAAATCGATGATGTTCTATGGGAATCCATAGAACCTTATCTTCCATCATAGAAATCACATACATGAAGGCCTGTTTCCGGACCTTCCAAAGTGACAGCTGAAGAAATGTATGATACAGCTAAGGATACAGCTAAGATTAGAAAATGTTACCGAAAAAGAGGAATAAAGTCCAATATACTAAACAAAAAAACCAAAAAAAGAAGATAAGAAGACCAATAAAGGTAGACGGAAAAATACACGAAGAAAAGTGCAATAGAAAGGGTCTTTCACTGGATAAAATCATGCAAGAAAGTATTTTCAGGATACGAAATCAAAAAGATAGCATCTCTTCATATTTGAGTGGAAATTCCTCAATTTCCACTCAATTTGAAGAGGATACTTTTTCCCCATTCTCCTGCCAGTCCCTCAATCGACATTATACCTTATATGTACCACACGATACCTGTCATAGAGCGTTACGTTCAGGGTAAGGAGAAGGACAAAAAATAGCGCGTTAAAAAGGTTGATCGAACCGTCATATCTGGGCAGCAGGAAATCAAATGCGAGGACTATGCCGAAGTTCACCATGGTCATCACTATGAATTCCCGGATTATAGACCTCCAGTGAGTCCCATGCTTTGCAAGCCAGTGGCTCAATGCAGTGTTTATTATTATAATGATGGCCATACCTATCGCCAGCTGGAAGTTGGTTGAACGTATCTCGGGAAGAACCTGGGCAAAAATTATGCTCAAGAGGGATACCAGCACTATTTTTTCGACAAGCGCGGTATTGAAAAAACGTTCTGCAGAATTAAGTACCGGAAAATTAATCTCACGTACTTGCCCGGAAAAACCTTCTGGAGCGGCAGGAAGAGAGTCGGCTGCAATTTCAAAACCAGGCTTCATTGGAGGCAGGTCTCGAAGCAGCGCCCATGCAATGCCGAGCAGAAAGAGAGCCCATGCAATCAGAATGAGAGCGTTTGAAGGATTGGCTCTTATCCAATCGGTTGTGTCCAGTTTGGCAATATGGATCCAGTATTCCTGTGGAAGTTTTATGAAGACCCAGATCAGGGCCGCAGCCGTAATTAATTTCTTTTTTGTAAGCACTGAAGGATTCCATTTCAAGCGGACTCCTTCATAGAAATAGAAGAAATACTCAAAGGTATTGGGAAAAATAAGCAATAATGGACGCAGGTGTGTTATTTCGAAAAGGGTTACTCCGACCATTCTGTAATAAAAAAGGAAACGACTCATCTTAAAGGCAAAAAGGTTTGACCAGTTTCGAAGAGTTGAAAGGTATGTAATCGCCAGATAATAAATGTCCAGCGCCTTATCATAGCCCTGGTAACCTTCCAGAGGCAGGCTCGTAAACTGCTGGAAAATTGTCTGGTCTATGGTATCAAGGACCATAGAAGCGATTACTGCCGGCAGAGGATATCTGGGAATAGCGAGTGGTATAAAGAAACGTAACATAACCACAGTCCAGAAAATCAACATATCCGATGTATCCGGCACGCTAAATTTGCCCCCTTTCCTCAGAATTTTTGGCCACATTTTCTGATTTATCAAGTCTTTTGAGGTTCAAACCTTCAGACCGAAAATTAGTGTTATAAGCTGTGTCCAAGAAATTAATGTTGTGTATCTTTACTGAAGGTGACGTTAATAATTAGTATTTATACACCATTCTTTATTATATTATTTTTATAAATTTTATAACTTTCGACTACCTGGACTACTATTTTTATATTTAAACCAGTCTACTCATTACGAAATCAATGTATGACTGATTTTCATATAAATCTAAGTTATAGATATCTACTATTAATATCAACTAAAAAGACCAGCTAGATGCCAGTAACCTTGCCTGCATGCAGCCGGGGTCATTGGATCTTAAGGCAAGAAATCTTGCGGATATGTGGAGATACTCTGCTGAAAAAAATTATGGCAAAAGGGAATGGCATTGCTCTTGAAACAGTAAAAACTTTAGTAACAATTGATATCTTAATTAAGATCCTTGAATTTAAGAATAAAACTGGTTCTGGAATGAGCTCATACAGAGAACGAAATATAAAAGGAAGTAGTAAAAAGAAGAGTGTAAGAAAAGTAGTTTGAACATGAGGTATAATTTAACTAAGTAATTTTGAAATTTATGATATAAATTCTTTGTGGTCAAGTTGTGAATACTTTAATAAATATTTACTGATTGGAATAATTTTAGTCTAATCTGGGGATAAGCCACTTGAAAATTTTGAGTGTTCTTGATTACATCAAAGAAAAAAAAAAATCATTTCCACTTATGTTTTATATGTGATTGATATTCTATATCATGCAGTTCTAAATGCTAATATTGAATGGGGTTCATGAGTAGCATTTAGCAAAAACGTAGAGCAAGGTAAACGAGGTTCGCCATTCCTCAGCCCTGCCCTCCACAAATCCGAAACCCCGCCTGAATGGAAAAGCTGCTGAGGTTTTTTGCCATTCCTCAAGCTTTAGTTAGGAGAGGTTTCAAGAGAACCGGAAATGAGGTTCGCCATTCCTCATTTAGGTTCCGGATATCAGAAACAAAAAGAAGTGAGAGAGAAATCCCTCTCTATTACTGTTTTTACCTCTCACTTCAATTTGTTTCTAACTGCAGCCCAGCTAATATCTGTTGAATCCTTTTGATTCTGCTTTTAACTTTAGCCTATGCTTTTTTATGATTATATATTCCTCAGCCCCTTCCTCTTCCAGGCTGCTCCTCTTTTTTGTCGCTTCCTCTCCCAGGCTGTTCTTCTTTTTTGTCACTTCCTCTCCCAGGTTGTTCTTCTTCAACTTCCCTTGGCTGATCTGGCGTTCTGTCACTTCCTCTCTCAGGCTGTTCCTGTTCCGGTTCTTCCGACGATCCCTGCTTTCCATGACTTCCTCTTCGAGGTTGTTTCTGTTCAATTTCTCCCGATTGTGCCCGTTTTCCATAACTTCCTCTCCGAGGTTGCTCATTTTTGTTACTTTCTCTCTCAAGCTGCTCCTGACTCATTTAACGCCTCTTTTTATCTGTTTCCTCGTCTCTATTTCCTCTCCTCTGTCTCCTCTCTCTGTCTACTTTTCTCTGTTTCCTCTTCTCTGTTTCCTCTTCTCTGTTTCCTCTTCTCTGTTTCCTCTTCTCTGTTTCCTCTTCTCTGTTTCCTCTTCTCTGTACCTTCTCCTTTTTCTTTTCCTTTATTTCACATGTTTTTGTTAGTAAATTCTCCCTCAAGCACTATCATTGTTATCTCCACTTCAGCATGTGGATGAACGGGATTGGTATTCCTGAAGACTTTAGTTTAGAAAACTCCAATTCTCTTGGATTGCAGTTAGTGGAAACCCTGGTAGATCAGTTAGGAGAAGTTGAATTAAAAAGAGATTCTGGGACTGAGTTCTTTATAAGGTTTACAGTACCAGTACAAAACTGAAAAATAGTAAAATCGGATTCTCATACAATGCTCAGTTTACAAACTTTGTAATTTTGCCAACTATTTTTCTTCACTTTTCTACAAGGAAGACCCAGAATTGCACAGGTTTCTTCTTCTTTTTTATTCGATACGGAAAGACTGCTATAATTAAGTGCATTGACAGCATCCTGAAGTTTCACCTTTATATTCAAATAAGATCCCCTATTTCCCTATCAACTTCTATTTTAACACAAACAAATATTTGGTTATGAAGTATAATGATGAAGCTTTACCTTGTAATGTGGCATAGTCAAGCTAAATTATAAACCAATTATTTTATAGATTGTAATCAGACTCAGAGATAGAGATATAATAAAATTGATTGCTCCACTAAATGAAAATCTTCTAAAGCCCATTCTGATACTCTTGAATAAACAGCCAGCAAACATGACTATAAGAGATATTAATAGTAAGGGTATGTAGGATGGTTGTTCGGATGGAGTTATCATTCCTGAGACTATTTTGACATCTGTAGGAAAATCAGCGTTACTTATTTTGATATGATATATTCCTGATGCTTTCGGTGTAAATGAAAAGAAATCGATGGTTTGTTGTGTCATAGCTTCCTTTTGTGTCCCAGTCTCATCAGATGGAATAGGAGTAAAGCTTTTTTCAAAGCTTTTTTCCCAGAAAAGCTCTTTTTTTTGCGGATCAACTAAGGATAGATTCAGCGATTCTGAATTTAAAGCCCGTTCTTCTGTTTTGAATACAACAGTTACTTTTTCATTTTCAGTTAGCAATATGTTTGCTTCGAGGTCTTTTGATGGCCCAATGGACTCATTTAAAATATTGTCTCCTGAGATATATTCCGCTATAAAAGGAAGGGTAATTAACAAAAAAAAAATTATAACGGCAACTAGCCAAATAATCCTGATAATGTGAGTAAATACGTTATCTGACATTTTACCCGCCTGTTTACAATTAATAAAACTTAAAGATTCATACAGAAATAATTCATCATGTCTGTTTTAGGTTGACTTTTCCGTAGATACAATACAGTCATTACGAAAATCTGTCCACACGGTCCTGTTGCTACAGATAACAGGATAGTATTGGTGGTGATCTGAGTTTCAGCATTAAAATAGTGTTATAGTATAAGATACTTTGTAACATTATTTTATTATTTTATAATTTTATAATTAGTTTCATAGAGTGGTGTGTAGTGTCACAAATATTCGAGTAATAAACCTCGATGTCTTATTTAAATTAAAGTTTGTTACTAAATGTTAAAATTACTTCCAGTTAAACTCTGATTCACATCCCTATTATTCGCATGCAAGAAATGGTAGAATATTAAAAATGAACGTTCAAATCCACTACCTACCTAAGAAATACTTCCCTTATACCGTGAAACCATATTTTAATCCACAATAAATAGGAAGCCTCCGCCAGCTTGTCTGGCGGCCCGTCAAAAGAAAGAATATCAAAAACGAAGTAATTAAACGATCGGAAAAATGACATCAATATAATTAAATAATTTAAATAAGTTGTATTCTATTATATGGAAACTGTTATTTCTTCAATGCTAACAAATGTTGTACCCAGTTTGGTTATAGAGTCTTTCAAACTAGCATATTCAAAAATATTTAATAAAGATATTGAAAACATACTGATTAATAAGACGGACTTCGAATCAATCATTGAAACGAAAATTTTATTTGAAGAATTTCCAGAAATCGAAGCGAAATCATTATCTTTATTTTTGAAATCCGATGATGTCGAATCAATAGTTCTACAAATTTTTGATCAAGGATTAGTACATAAAAGTCTTGAAGAAATAAAATATGATTTTTGTTTATTATTTTCACTCAATTTTGAACTAAAAACTGAGAACTGTGATTCTTTTGCATCTAATCTTTTTAATATTTTAATTGAAGGGTGCAAACTAACATTAAACGAAGCCGTTTCAGAGGGAATTGTTTCTGCTCATGATGCAAAAACACAATTCCGTTTGAATTTACTTGAAGATAAAATAGACCGAATTGAAAGTAACACAGAAGAAATAAGAAACTCAATAGATACTCTTTCAAAACCAAAGATATATAAATTTGTAAACTGGTGCGAATATTTCTCTAAAAACGAAATTGACTTGATTCCAGCATTATCTTCTGAAATTCCTACGTTTAAAGCTTATCTGCATACGGCCAGAAATTTTATACTTTCTCAAACCAGTAATATTTTTATAATACATTCCCCTGGAGGTTATGGAAAATCTCATTTACTAAGGGAAATTGCCTCTACTATCAATGAGATAGATTTGAATAGAGAAGTTTTTATTGTAACTCCTGGATTTCCAGAAATCAACGATGCAATATCAAACGAAATAGTTAAAAATAAAAAATATCTATTAATTTTTGACGACGCCGATAGATATCCAGAAGAAGTAAAACCTCTTTTGTCTTATATTTCATATATCAATAAAAATATTAAAGTTATTCTGTCAACCAGAACATCTGGATTACAAGGCATCAATGAAATAATAAATCAACTGCCATGCAAAAATTCTCGTGAAGAACTGATGATCACAAGATGGTCTAATGAAGATTTAATTCAACTTTTGAGAATTGTTGCAGGAAAAGAACGAATAGACGATGAAGAAATAATCGTCAATACTTTTTTAAATCCTTATTTGATTGTGTGGATTGGAAAACAAATTAAAAATGATCAAGTAATTGAATTCAACACTATTAAAAATAACTTTGTCAATGACATTAATTATGAAGCTAAAAAATGTTTAAATGGTGTTCTTGAAGCTTCAATCATCAAAAATTTTATATTAAATCTCTCTCTCATAGTTCCTTTTTCGCAAAAAGACGATGAAATAGTGAAAAATCTAAGTGTTCTATGTTCACAAAGTGTAGAAAAAATAACCAAATCACTTGATATTCTCATAAAAATTGGTCTATTAAGAATCGTTGGTAACTCTTTGAGATTTAATCCTGACATGAAGGGAGATTTATATCTGGCTTACAATTTAAAAGAAATTGCTAATGAATCTACTTTAAAAGAACTAATAGAAAAATGGATTTTTGTAACTACTGATAAAGTGTTTATAAATTTATCAGCGGCCTCGAAATTTGATAATCCCCCGATCTTAAAAAAATATTGTTCTGGATTATTAAATGACTGGGTTAAAAATGCTGACAATGATTTTGGATATACTCGAATAAAAAAATTAAAATTGTTACAAAAAATTGTTCATATTGTTCCTGATAAAACATTGGATTTAATGTACACTTACTTAGACTCTCCATTACCACAAATTTCCGAAGTTGATCACCGATGGCTAAACAATGTCTACCCTACTACAGATAATTATGGGCCAATCGTAATAAGATTATTAATAAGTGGGCACTCGAGAGAAAACGTTTTGGAGTTTATAAGTGAACTATATGATAAAAAAGTAAAATACGGTACTTATGACAGCTATAAACCAAATCAATTGATTTTTACATCAATATCACCTACAGAAAATAATCTTGCCTTAATTAATTCTACTCTAGAGATTTTGCAAAATTGGGTGATTAACTCAGATAAACCAATTGTTGAAAATATATCATCTGCTTTGTCTGAATTACTTTCAGGTACCCATATAGTTTCAGATTATGGTTTTGGAAAAACATCTTGGAGACCTGTTAGTTTACAGGCAAATTCTGAATTAATTTATACAAGGAGAAAGGCAATTGCAGTCGTAAAAACGATGCTTAATCATCATAATCTAAATTTAAGATTATCTGCAATTGAAATTATAAATAACATTGGTAGAACTCATTCCATTTCAGAAAACGGATTATCATTAGCTACTGAAATTCGTAATGAACGAAGTCAACTGATTAATGAATTAAGCAATCATATTTCAATTGATGAAGACTTTCGAGTGTTATATAATATAGAAAAACTGTTTTTGGAATGGTGGGCTCTTGAAAAAGAAGGTACTGACGGAGTAAGTGAATTATTAAAAAATTACCTCAAAATATAGAGTATGTAGTATTTAAATATTTTTATTCTGTTGATTTTGTTATAGAAGACTTTTCTTTACTTGAGAGTAAGGTACCTAAGGAAGAAAAGTGGAACTGGTACATTAATAATTATCTACATAACTTTAAGCTTAAGTCCGAGGACGTTAAACATTTAGCTATTTCACTAAATAATAAATATGTCAGCGGCGTTCAAATAATAGGGTATTTAAGTGATCTTCATCAAATTATAAAAATAAATTCAGTTGGATCACTAATAATTGATTGTTGGGTAAGAATAAATCCAGATATATTTATCTCAATTCGAAAAAATAAATCATTGTGGGAATTAGTTCCAGGCAAATTCCAAAATATCATTGATTTCGCAATATCTTGTGGAAATGAAAAATTCATTCAAGAACTATATGACGAGTTATTTTCTAATCTCCCCAATGTAGATATTGGAAAAATCGATACATTTTTAAGAATTATTGGAACTAACCCAGTTGAGTTTAGAGATTCTTGTATAATACAGCTTATAGAAAAAGGAAACTCCGATATTCGAAAATTAGTTGTTGACTTTCTGTATTTTATTTATGGCCCAAAAAATGAATTCAATTTTATCGTTTCATATCTGCAATTGATAATCAGAACAGAACCAAATTTTGACGCTGTTTTACCCCAGAATATATTTTTTCAAATTGGTAATATCAAAAAATATGAAAATATAGTTGATGCTGGCCTATTAAGGAGTTTTAAAAGAGATTTGATTGAAAAATTAAAGTGTACCTCTAAATTAGATTGGTACGCAAATGAACTGTTAGATTATTCTTTTAGCGACATTGATACTGTAATTTCATTTTTAGAAACTCGCATTTTTGATCAAAAAAAGATTGGCTACTACTCAACATATCAAGGAATTCCACATGACGGATTAGAGTCAATTGGTAATCATATTTATTCATTAGATGATTATGATAAGTTATTGGATAGTCTTTTACTTTGGAATCAAGACGACAATTATCTTGTAGGAAAGTCAATTAATTTTGTAATGGATTCAGTTATAGGTATTCGAAACAGTTCCTCCAATAAATTATATGCAGAAGAATATATAATGCATAAACTCGAAAGAGGAGACTTTTATTCCGCTGTTGCGGTATCTGAATATTTACCATTCGAAGAAGCAACGATAGAAACACTGATAAATTTAGCAAAAAATGCAACTACTCCAGATAAAATTGAAAAGATTAGAACCGCTTTTCTTAGTCACGTTTCATGTGGAAGAGAAGGTATAGTATCAATAGGTGGGAATATACCACCGATATTAGTAGCGAAAAAAAATTTATTCCAAAAAATGTATAATGCGTTCAAACCGGGGAAGTTAAGAATAATTATCAGCGAGTGCATTGAAGAAATAAATGCTAAAATTAATAAATATTCAAAAGAAGAATATGAATTTTTAAATGAAAAAAGATATTAACACAAGTGAGTTCATTTTAAAACTTCACTTTCTACTTCATTTCAATTTACTGTTTAATTTCAGTCGAATACCCCGCAACTTGCTGTGATGTGAGCTAATGAAACTTTGATTGGTCCATTTGAGTGCGCGAAGAAAGTGAAACGGACAGGTTACTCCCAAGGCACAATTAGGGAGATGCAACTCGTGCGGGTTAGAATCAGTATCAGGAACCAGCCAATGAGTTCTTATTCTTTTATTATCAGTATTCAAAAACAGCTTCAATCAAGGGCTCTGCAAGTTTCAGCACATCTTCTTTAAAAGCATACACATCCTCTAAAACCGCAGAATTTTCTCCACCTAGCAGTTTCTGCTTCAGTTTTTTACCCAGAATATCGTCATTTCCCGCTGCCAGCCTGAGCACAATAGAACCTGGAAAAATGGCCGTTTGGCAAGCAAGCCTGTCACAATCTCCGTCCGTGATCCCTAAAATTGGGATTCCAAGCCTGAAGAGAATGTCGCCTGCTATTGTTGTGGTGTCATCTCCCACGGTAACTACAAGTTCAGCATCGACAGCCAGCTCAAAAGTATCTTCCGCAGCATGGTCTATAAGTACGACTCTTCCTGCGGCTGGCCTGGAAGAAAAACCAGAATTCTGGCCGCGAACGTTTAGTTTCCGGCCTTGCAGGGGAGAGAAATTGCTTCTTCTCAGGTCGCCACTTTTTACCCAGGCTTTTGCAAGGTCAACAGGGTCTCTTTTTTCATAATTATGAAGTTTTTCGAGCCCATGTTCTTTTATTTCTCCCCCTTCGATTGCGACAATAAAGCCGTTTTCTGAGATTATGCTTACTTTGGAAGAAAAGGCTTTTCCAATCACGGTTCCGTTTACCAGAATATTTTCTCCGGGAAAAACGCCTGAAAGCTTGCGTATAACCTGGATTTTGCCTGTTCCCGGACACTTTTCTACAAGAACAGAATTTTGAACTCTCGAACTTTGAAGGGACAAAGGACTTTCCATAGGAAGCCTCAGGATTTCAGAAAGCTTCTCAAGATATTCTCCATATTCTCCGGCTTTTTTATTAAGAGGTATCAGAATTCCATCGGTACTTTCCGGGCTTTCGATCTGGATAATAGGTTTTATTTCCGGCTCTCTAAGCCGGACAGCAACCATTTTTCCAAACACCTTCCCGGTTTCAATAGTTTTTCCACGGTTCAGGAGACATACAAGGTCTGAGGTTTCGAAAAGCGATTCAATGCAGGCACTTGGCTTCTGGTGCTGACTTATATTTATAATGTTTTCAAGTCCGGCATCCAGGATAGCTACTTTTCCCATTGTTCCGCCAAGCCTCGCCTCGACTTTGCCCACACAGGAAAGCTTGTCAAAAACTCTTTTAGCCTCTCCCGAATCAATAACTTCGGGACCATGTATTACCAGACCGATTTTCATTTTCACTCCGTTTGACAGAAGAAGCATATTAACATGATCCTCAGTACAACTCTTTATTTTTCCTTTGTCTTTGCTTTATCTTTTATTCTCTATTGTTAATATTTCATGACCAGCCAAGAATTATCGAAAATTAAATTATTGATAGCGAAAATATTGATGACTAAATTACTTGATAGTTAAGTTACTTACTGATAGCTAAATTACTCACTGATAGCTAAATTACTTACTAATAGCTAAATTACTCACTGATAGCTAAATTACTCACTGATAGCTAAATTACTTACTAATAGCTAAATTACGGACAACTTAATTCCGTAGTTACATATTATTATTTTTGTATAAGTAATGATTTTGAGGCAAAAAGATGGCTGGCGTAAAGATTACCTGGCTCGGACATTCGGCTTTTTTGTTCGAAGCTGAAAAGAAATTGTTGATCGACCCTTTTATTTCAGGGAACCCACTGGCTCCGTGCATCCCTGAAGAACTGAACCCTGATATAATAGCCGTAACTCACGGGCACCGCGATCACCTTGGAGATACGATCGAAATCGGAAAACGAACCGGATGCCGGATAATCTCTGTTCATGAGGTTGCGAACTATATAAAATCGAAAGGAGTTTTTGCAGAAGGCATGGGCAAGGGCGGTACAGTAAACGTAGAGGGGATAAAGCTAACCATGACCGAAGCGCTCCATTCCTCCTCAATTGATGCCTCAGGTTTTAGTTTCGATGGTGGTTCCCCGGCAGGTTTCATTATACAAATCAACGGACATTCCATCTACCACGCCGGAGACACTGGAGTTTTCGGGGACATGAAGCTCATAGGTGAACTCTATGAACCTGAACTGGCTCTCCTACCCATAGGCGACAAGTTTACAATGGGCATAAAAGAAGCTACAAAAGCCGTAGAACTAATTCAGCCTAAAACTGTAATTCCTATGCACTATAGCACATTTGACGTAATAAAACAGGACCCTAAAGAGTTTAAAAGAGCAGTTGAGGCAAAAATCGATACAAAAGTCATTATCATGAAACCCGGAGAATCTATAGATCTTTGATTTAAGCCTTGATTTAAGCTTTGATTTATCAGGTTCGGATCTATCCTGTTTAAATATGAAATGTAAAAGAGAGTAGATAAATTCGAATTTTTCGGCTCTCTTCTTATTAGATCTCTTCTTATCAGAAATCTGTTATTATCTGGTTTTCAGATTCCAGGCTTAGATCCCAGACTTAGATCCCAAGCTTAGATCTCAGACTTAGATTCCAAGATTTTTTCTCTTTTCCATAATGTGTTGTTCTATCCCATCAACGGCTTTTACTGCATCTTTTTCCACATTCATGACCCCGCCTGTAACTTTCCGACAGTCTTCTGTAAGCAGTTTGACCAGATTCGGGGCGCCTGTGACTGTCGGGACCGGGTTCACATAAGTATAGAGCCCGAGGGCCAGAGCAAAGATAGCATCTATTGTGGCTTTCTGTTCCATATACTCAGGTGCTGCGGCAGCAACAGGAAGGTCAGGAATTGGAACTCCTCCGAGGGCTCTGGAGATAGCTCCAAGAAGATCAGCAAGCCTGCCTGTATCAGTACAGGTCCCAAAGCTTAGCACTGGTGGGATGCCCAGGGCTTTGCATACGGCTTTTAGGCTGTCTCCTGCAAATTCTCTGGCTTCAGGGGTACAGAGGCCTGCCACTTGCATAGCTCCGTTCCCGCAACCAAGAGACAGAACAAGGATATTTCTTTTGATAAGCTCTTTTACCACAGCAACGCTGTATACATCCTGACCGTAGTCCCTCAAGGTAGTACAGGATACCATCCCCACAATTCCTTTAATTGCTCCGTTTTTTATAGCATCAAGGAGAGGGGCAAAGCTGCCTCCAAGCGCTGCAAGGATGCTCTCGTTTGAAAAGCCTACCACAGATTCTTTCATAGGGAGCTTCGAAACGGATTCTATCGAGCTTTTTCGTTTTTTGAAATTTTCAATCGCCATATCCAGAAGTTGTGCTGCCTGCTTTTCGGCTTCGGTGGGATTATAGTTCAGGCGTTCCCCGATGCCTTCGAAGGCTACGAGTTCACTTACAGGCATGAGTTTAAAATTGTATTTTTCGGCATAAAGGGGAGCAACAGGAAGAGAACAGTTCATATCTGCTGCAAAGAGATCCACGCTTCCGCTTGCAAACACCGCTTCCTGGGAAATCCAGTTGCCTGTAAATCCGTAGAAAGCATTGTCTTCCTCCCATCTCTGGATCATTTCCTGCCCTGTTTCAATGCTAGCAATAACCCTCAGTCCCTTTGCTCCTGCAGTTTTTGCTTTTTCCTGCCATTCCGGTTTTCGGGCAAGCTGGACCATGGCAAAGCCGATAAATGGTTCGTGCCCATTAGGGAGCACGTTCACGTACTCAGGATCAAGCACGCCAAGGTCTACTCTCATATTGTGGGGTCTGGGAATTCCAAAAAGGATGTCCTGGCAATATTCGTTTACAATCTGGCTCTGGTATCCCATTGCAATTCCCAGACGCATGGCTTTTAAGGCCAGGCTAGCATAATACCCATCCACATTTGTCAGGCAGGAGCTTGTGGAAAGCATCATCTCCCCGTAGATTCCACCTGGAAATATATCCAGTGCTCTCCACTTTTCTTTTCTTTCGGGAGGAGCAAGGAACTCAACAATCCGGCTTGGTTCGTAGGCAGGTCTGTTAAACTCCTTTTCTACAAACTCACAAAGGCGAAGAGCAATTTCTGAGTCCGATCCTTCGGTTTTGAGCCCCAGCCGGCTTGCAAACGTCCTTAACTTTTCAGGTTCCATTATTGTATAAGGAGTGTTGCCTCTGGCAGTTTCCCTCAAAGTCCTGATGGTCTGATCCGTATGATAGTGGTAAGTAGAAGCTCCCATCACATTTCTGAGAAGCATCATCCGCATTGCCATACCATCGGCAGTGATTCCGCATACTCCTCTTTTGTCTTTTGCAGCATCCGAACGGCATGGCCCGTTGGAACACAGGTCGCAGCGCACTCCTCCCATACAGAAAGTACATCTTTTGTCTGGATTTCCTCCCAGACCCTGGGCTTCGTAACGGTCCCAGACATTCGTCATCCCGTCTTTTTTTATCCGCTCATACATATTCAGAACGGATTCGTGATAAGAAATTCTTTCTTTGTCCATTTAATCTCCCCCACAACGAATTTCCTTTTCCTGCCTCCTCTGAAGCACCAAAAAAATTCTTTTCGGTACTTATGCGTCTGAATGTTTTTTTAAATAAATTAACAGTGGTATGCAGGTTTGTAATGACTTTAATTTTTAATTATCAATCAATCTTCCTATTATAAAACCAGTTCTGAACTCTTATTTATGTGCAAATAAGATCGGTTCTGAAACGAGCTCAATAAATATAAATAAAAGTGTCTCTTGCGGAGTTTTAAAATCGCATGTAAATTATGGCAGGAAATGAAGCACTGCAAATGTTACACTGCAAATGTTACACTGCAAATGCTGCACTACAAATGCTGCACTACAAATGCTACACTGCAAATGCTACACTGCAAATGCTACACTGCAAACGTTACCGGAAATTTAATTGAACCTTCTGGAAAAAATAAGTGGAAACAAAATATAACATAAAAAACCATTGCAATATCATAAACTAATTATAATATAAAAGTCCTATAGATGTCGGTTCGAATTCTTTTTAGAATTTAATTTTTTATTGTTTACCTATATGATTTTATATAATTAATACTATGACATCGGAATGATCATGACTACGAATGTAAAAACGATTCCACTTGCGTTTGGAAGCGGGATTTTAAAGCTTGATATCCCTGAGAAAAACATTTCCAGTATTATCTTGCCTTCGGAATTAGAAATAAAGGAAGAAGGGGCTTCCCTAATTAAAAAGGCGCTTGAAAATCCCATTAAAAGCAAAAGGCTTTCTGAGATTGTAAACCCTGATTCGAGAATTGCAATTATCGTAAGCGATGTTACACGGCCAACTCCTACTGCAAAAATTCTTCCTCCTCTACTTGAAGAGCTTTATCTTGGAGGAGCAAAAAACGAGAATATCACTATTGTTTTTGCCCTTGGACTTCATCGTTTACAAACTGAAGAAGAGTGCTGCCAGCTTGTAGGGAAAGAGATCTTTGAAAAAATAAGATGTATCCAGCACGACAGGAAAAGGTGCAAGCATCTCGGGGAGACAAGTTTCGGAACACCTGTAGAGGTTTTTGAAGAAGTAGTAGACTCCGACGTTATCATAAGCACAGGAACGCTGGAATTTCATTATTATGCAGGATATGGAGGAGGAGGGAAGTCCATCCTTCCAGGAGTAAGTTCGGAAAAATCCATTCTCTCATTCCATAGCTTTTATAGCAAACTCTTTGAAGGAGACCCTCTCTCAGGCAGAACCGACAGTCCGGCAAGAAAGAACATAGAGGAAGCTGCAAGGATTACAGGCCTTGACTTTATCCTGAATGTTGTACTTGACAGCAAAAAAGAGATAGTTGATGCCGTTGCAGGCGATTTAGTCGGAGCCCACAGGAAAGGGACAGAGTATGTCGATGCTATGTATAAAGTACCTGTAGAGCCTGCGGATGCTGTAGTTGTTTCCTGCGGTGGTTTTCCAAAGGATATCAATCTTTACCAGGCAACAAAATCACTTGAAAACGCTACCTCTGCCGTAAAAAAAGGAGGTTCAATTATCCTTGTAGCCGAATGTGCCGAGGGAATAGGAAACAAAGTTTATGAGTGCTGGAACAGGGAATGCAGGGCTCCTGAAGATGCAGTCAAACGTTTCAAGAACCATTGTGAGTTCGGTGGGCACAAAGCTGCTATTGTAGGGAGAACTGCAAAAGAATTCAAACTGTATTTGGTATCAAAACTTCCAGAGACGGAAAGTAGAAATGCGTTCTTTATACCGACAAAAAGCATAGATGAAGCGCTTGAGAAGGTTCTTTCAGAAAATCCTGATGCTAAAATCCATGTTATGCCAAATGGTGGGTGGACTTTGACTGTAAAGCAATAAAAATGTACTATAGATAAAAAGACGAAGGTTTAAGTTGCCGTTAAAATTACTTCTTCCTTAAAATTACTTCTTCCTTAAAATTACCTCCTTAAAATTACCTCCTTAAAATTACTTCCTCCTTAAAATTACCCTCTCCTTGAAAATTACCTTTTCATTTAAAACTACCTTCTCGTTCTTTTTATACTTGTTTACCCTTATTATTGTAAAATAATAAAAAGAAAAATAATATCAAGATAAAACATCGGCATAAACATGACTGCAAACATAAAAAAAATATCACTTGCTTTTGGAAGTACGGGAATTGAGTTTGAAATTCCTGAAAGAAATCTTGCCAGTGCTATTTTGCCTTCGGAGTTTGAAATTAAGGAAGACAGAGCTTCCCTTATTAAAAAAGCGCTTGAAAATCCCATTAAAAGCCGAAGGCTTTCTGAGATTGTAAACCCTGATTCAAAGGTTGCAATCATAGTTAGTGATGTTACTCGGCCAACTCCTACTGCAAAACTTCTTCCTCCTCTACTTGATGAGCTTTATCTTGGAGGGGTAAAAGATGAAAATATTACTATTGTTTTTGCCCTCGGGCTCCATCGAAACCAGACAGAAGAAGAATCCCGAAAACTGGTTGGAGAAGAAGTCTACAAAAAAATTCGCTGCATCCAGCATGACAGGAAAAGGTGCAGGCATCTAGGAGAGACAAGTTTCGGAACGCCTGTAGAAGTCTTTGAAGAAGTAGCAGACTCCGACGTTATCATAAGCACAGGAACCCTGGAATTTCATTATTATGCGGGATACAGTGGAGGAGGGAAATCTGTTCTTCCGGGAGTCAGTTCGGAAAAATCGATTCTTTCTTATCATAGTTTTTATAGCAAACTCTTTGAAGGAGACCCTCTCTCAGGCAGAACCGACAGTCCGGCACGACAAAATATAGAGGAAGCTGCAAGGATTGCGGGCCTTAACTTTATCCTTAATGTCGTGCTTAACAGCAAAAAAGAGATAGTTGATGCCGTTGCTGGAGATTTCATCGAAGCTCACAGACAAGGAGTAGAAGTTGTTGATTCCATGTACAAGGTGCCTGTAGAACCTGCGGATGCAGCAATTGTCTCGTGCGGAGGTTTTCCAAAAGACATTAACCTTTTCCAGGCGACAAAATCCCTTGAAAATGCAGTTTTTGCTGTAAAAAAAGGAGGAGTAATAGTGCTTGTGGCTGAATGTACTGAAGGGATCGGGAATAAGGTATATGAGCGCTGGAGTACAGAATGCAAAACTCCCGATGAGGCGATACAGAAATTCAGAAAATGTTTTGAATTTGGGGGACACAAAGCTGCCACTGTTGGGAGGGCTGCAAAAACCTTCAAACTTTATCTTGTCTCTAAACTTCCGGACACTGAAAGCAGAAATACTTTCTTTACTCCTGTAAAAAGCGTCGAAGAAGCACTTGAAAAGATTTTTTCAGAAAACCCTGACGCTAAAGTCCATGTTATGCCCAATGGCGGGTGGACTCTGCCCATAATGAAATAAAAAGACAGCTATAAAGACAACTATAAGAAAACGGCTATAAGTAGATGGCTATAAGTAGATGGCTATAAGAAGACGGCTATAAAAGACAGATATGAAATGATAGCTGTAAAAGAAGACAATTATAAAAGCAAATATAGAAAAAAGGTCAAGTGAAGTGCCAAATATGATTGAAAACACAAAAACAATATCATTAGCTTTTGGAAGCACGGCACTTGAGCTGGATATCCCGGAAAGAAACGTATCCAGCATTATTTTGCCTTCAGAGCCTGAAAAAAAGGAAGATCCAACTTATTTAATTAAAAAAGCTCTTGAAAATCCCATAAAAAGCAAAAGGATTTCTGAGATTGTAAACCCTGATTCGAAGGTTGCAATTATAGTTAGTGACGTTACTCGGCCAACTCCTACTGCAAAGCTTCTTCCTTCTCTGCTTGAAGAGCTTTACCTTGGAGGGATAAAGGACGAAAATATTACTATTGTCTTTGCTCTCGGGCTTCATCGAAACCAGACTGAAGAGGAATCCCGAAAACTGGTTGGAGAAGAAGTCTACAAAAAAATTCGTTGCATTCAGCATGATACCGGCAGGTGCAGACGCATTGGCATAACTTCCCGTGGAACCCCGATTGAGGTCTTTGAAGACATTATGGATGCCGATGTTGTTATAGGGACCGGAAGCATTGAATTCCATTATTATGCAGGATACAGTGGAGGGGCAAAGTCCATACTGCCTGGTGTAAGCTCGAAAGAAACAGTTATTACAAACCATAAAATGATGATCGATGAAAAAGCTGTTTCCGGAAGGGTTGATGGGCCTGTCAGGCAGGACATGGAAGAAGCCGCAAAAATATTCGGCCTTGATTTTATCCTGAATGTGGTGCTTGACAGTAAAAAAAAGATAGTTGCTGCCGTTGCCGGGGACTTTATCGAGGCTCACAGGAAAGGCGTGGAAGTTGTGGATTCCATGTATAAAGTGTCTGTGGAGCCTGCTGATGCGGTAATTGTTTCCTGCGGAGGCTTTCCTAAAGATATCAATCTCTTCCAGGCAAATAAGGCGCTTGACAATGCAACTCAGGCTGTGAAAGCGGGAGGTTCCATCATTCTTGTAGCCGAATGTGCCGAAGGGATAGGAAACCAGGTCTACGAATGCTGGAACAGAGAGTGTCGAAGCCCAGACGACGCGATTGAGCGTTTCAAAAAATGTTTTGAATTCGGGGGGCACAAGACGGCAATCATTGCAAAAACTTCAAAAAGATTTAAGCTTTATCTGGTTTCAAAACTTTCAGACGAGCAAACAAGAAATGCATTCTTTACTCCTATGGTAAGTGTAGAGGAGGCCTTGTCTGCAGTGCTATCGGAAAATCCTGACGCAAAAATTCACCTTATGCCTCATGGAGGGCAGACCCTACCTGTTAGAAAAGAAAATTGAGAACTTCCTAGAATAAGCAGGAAATAAGGGAGCAAAACTAAAAAATAAACTGAAATAAACTGCGAAACTAAAAAATAAACTGCAATACTGAAATAAACTGTGAAACTAAAAAAATAAACTGCAATACTGAAATAAACTGTGAAACTGAAATGAATTGGGGAGATGCAGGCTTAAACGCCTGCCGAATCCGCTGCACTGTGTGACGTTGCTTCAGATGCTTCTTCTTCATCTTCAAGCCTGAGCCTGAAAGCCTTCTTGAGGAACTCCGGAGATAACCTGGGTGTCATAAGGCTTACTACAATCAGGACAAGGAAGGACAGTGGAGTTGCGATCATGATAGGATCTACAAGGGGCCAGGTGCCTGTAAGTAAAGTTTCTTTTCCAAAAATTGCCTGGCAGATTCCTAGAGGCACTGCTTCTGTTGCATGGACAAAGACCAGCCAGAAAAGGCTGCTTATTGATCCTATAACAAGGCTTGCAGTTGCTCCGGCTTTTGTTGTGCGTTTCCAGAACAGCGCTCCAATGTAGAGGGGAAGGAAAGCGGATGTGCACAGTCCCATGAACATGGCAGTAGCTCTTGCGATAATACTTCCAGGAAGAACGTAAGCCAGAATAACTGCTACTACGATGGTAAAGGCAATTCCTATTTTTGTAACATGAACCGTGCTTGAACTTGACTTGCCTTTCATAAGGCCGTTCTGATAAAAGTCGTACCCTATGGCTGTACCCATGGTGTGGAACTGGGCAGCTGCGGTAGACATTGCTGCCGAAAGCAGACTTAGCATGAAGATTGCCACAAACAGCGCGGGCATTGCGTGATTCAGGTATGCGGGAATTATAAGGTCAGTGTTTCCACCCGGGACAACCTGAGTGGCGATCATTCCTGTAGTCCTGTAAAAGTATACGTTGGAAAGAGCTCCTACAACATATGCAACTCCTGCCATCATAAGAAGGAAGGGACCTCCCACGGCAACTGCTCTTTTCAGGGAACGGTCATCTTTTACAGTCATGAACCTGACTGCAAGCTGTGGCTGTGCAAGTGCTCCTATCCCTACTCCCATTACGATTGTGGAAACCATTGTCCACCAGATAGAGGAATTGAAAGCTGGCATTGCAGTCCAACCCCTGTGCCCCTGGTCAACAAGCGCCTGAGGCACAAGGTTTGCCATATTGGTAAGGGCCTGGTGGGCTTCTACAACTCCTCCCAATTTACTGTAGGTATATACCAGCAAAAAGGTCATTCCTATCAGCATGATAGTGGCCTGCATTGCATCCACATACATTACTGAGAGGAGTCCGCCTTTAATCACATAAAAAGCAATGATGACGATAAAGATCAAAAGAGCGACATTATAGTTTATCCCAAGCGTGGTTTCAAGAAATCGGCCTGCTCCTATAATCACGCTTGCAGCATAAAGAGGCATGAAAACCGCGATAAGAAGCCCGGAAAATGCTTGAATAAATCTTGATTGGAAACGTTTTCCTATTAATTCAGGGTAAGTAATGGCTCCAAGGTTTAGCCCCATGCGCCTGGTTCCTGGGCCAAAAATCACGAAGGCGATGAAAATTCCGAAAAAGATATTCATGAAAACAAGCCATAGAAGCCCCATTCCGAGAGAAGCGGCTACTCCTCCGAACCCTATAATTGCAGAAGTGCTGATGAACGCAGCTCCGTAGGAGAGAGCCATAATTGCCGGGGGTACACGTCGGCCTGCAAGCATATACCCATCATCGGTCTGGGAATTTTTCTTATACCCCAGCCGAGCAACGTAGAAAGTGCACGTAAAGTAAATAATGACGAGGAGGATTAGAGTTGAAGTACTGACTGCCATAAAAATTACTCCAGAATAGTTTCGACTACTGTTTTTTCTCAGGTATTACCAAAAAGGTCTGATTGAAGTGAGCTCTTTAGAGAAATCTCTAAAGTAAACCCCTCATTAGTTTACTGGTCTTGAGTCACCTGTTTCTGAGTACTGCTCTTTACTACCTGTTCTTCTTTCTCCTCTTTCCAGTTCAATACTCCATAAACCATGCATCCGAGTGCACTAAATATACAAGCAAGATATGCAAGCCAAATTTGCGGATCATTTATTCCTAATACCATATACAATAACCTTCCTGGAGAATATCCTGACAATAGTTAACGTGATACTTGTTAGCACTGTACATTAACCTTTTTGTTATTTAAATATATTGAGTAAGGTAAAACTCCAGCAGAATGTAACGAAGTGAATTCTGAAAACTAAATAAACAATTTTATGCATTTTCGTCACAGATCCAATTGGATTATGAGATCTTTAACTTAATTCCAAAATCTAGAGGGACTTTTATATGCAGATTATTAAAAGCCAGCCTGATTTCCTTATTTCTTTGTTCTAGAATCTAATCTGTTGTTCTGGAATCTAATTTATTGTTCTGAAACCCAATATGTTGCTCTGTAATCCAATATTTTATACTCTCGTGCAGACGTTTTATCATGACAGGTTTGTTATGAGTATGATATTACTTCTTAGCACGTATCCGCAAAATGATCTCATTGAAAACAAACCGGTTTGTTCCAGAACATATTTTCCTACCGGTGCAGGTGAAACTGTCTTTCTGCAGATGTCCTCTTAACATGAATAATTTTCTTGCTAT
>NZ_LZPK01000364.1:0-14466 GCF_001729375.1 Methanosarcina sp. A14
AGGAGTCTTCGGGGATAGAGTTGTTTTCCTGTTCTTCACCATAATTCGAGAAAGGAAGCATCAGCGGGTACTGGTCTGTTCCAGCATCAGCATTGTAAGCCGTATCTCCTATTCCATCCCCGTTTAAGTCTTTTCCGGTATAGTCATCGTAGTAATTACCCATATACCCGGTCAGTTTTGTTCCATTCCAGAAATATTCCACAGGCTCGGAGCTCTGGAAGAATGAGCCTGACCCCCCAGATATGTGGTCGCTTGAACCTCCCATCTTCCTGCCGTTGTTGTTAATTAATGTGTTCTGGTAGACTCTGTTGCCTCCTGTGTTGTCAAGAACGGCTGCAAAGTCCCAGCAATTGGAAATATTGTTTCCCTGAAGGGTGTTTCCAGTCCCAGTTAACCATACACCTTCAGCGCAGTCATCTATCAGGTTGTCCTCTATCAGAGTACCTTCTGAAGAAATACTGATCGCAAAGCACATCTCTTCTGTCCCTATAATTTTAAACCCGCTGAACTCCACGCCGTCAGCGCTGATGGTTACGCCGGATACGCCTGTGAAACCCGAAGCGTTCAGGACAGGATCTTCTATACCTTTGAGGGTCAGGGTCTTGTTAACGGTCAGGACTTCATGGTATTCTCCAGAATAGACCTGTATTATGTCCCCTGAATTTGCTGCATCAATAGCTGCCTGTATTGACTCCCCATTTTTAACCGTCCATGTTGTTGGGGCTTTGTTTGCGTAGATATAGTCTTTGGCAACTTTTGTATCTTCACCGTTCTCGTTTTTAACGGTGAGGGTTACGGTATAGTTTCCGACTGTGATATATGTATGAACCGGATTTACTTCGGTTGAGGTGTTCCCATCTCCGAAGTCCCAGAGGAACTTATTGGCGTTAAGGGATGTATCTTTAAAGGAAACAGTCAGTGGGAAGGAGCCCGTCTGTTTGTCCGAACTGAAGTTTGCCGCTGGAGAGAGGGCTTCACCCTGTCCTATGCAGTAGAGGTACCCGTTATCAGTTCCGTAGTAGACCTTGTCGTCGGAAAGAGCCGCTCCCTGAAGGGTGTATGCATCATCTGCAGGTGGGTTATAGTGCCAGGCAAGTGTTCCGTCAGGGTTCAGACAGTAAATAGATCCGTCCACGATAGCTTCTGTGAAGTAGATGTATGGTTTTCCATTCTTGATAGAAACGACAGGTGAGGACTTTACACCTCCACTAACTGGGGTTTCCCATATGACGGATCCATCGGAATCGTTCAGGCAGAACATGGACCCGGATTCTCCGTGTTCCCCGTGTCCCACGTAGACCCTTCCGTTATACACTACCGGAGTTGATGTGGAAAATCCTATTGACGTTGCCCAGCCGGTGTTGAGGAACTGACCTGTATCAGGGTTAAAACCTACTTTGAAGCAGTAGCCGGTTTCCTGTCCTCTTTCAGAGGATGTGTACAGAGCGCCGTCAGCATAGGTTACGGAACTTCTGAACATTCCGGGATCGGTTAGTGCAAAGGATACATCTGAACTCTTGCTGAAGTCAACTTCATCTACAAAAGTTCCGGTGTCTTTATCGAGACAGACCAGTTTACCTTCAAAAACAGGGTATACCAGATAGTTTCCGACAACTACTGCCCCACTCCAGATAAAGCCGGAAGTGTTTGTGTTTTTGTGCTTCCATACTAAGTTCCCGCTGTCATCGTAACAGTAGTAATATTTGTCTCCACTTCCTCCTTCAAGACCGTCTCCGATGTAGAGTTTATGGTCGTAATAGGTAATGGGACACTCAAAGTTACTTTCTGTTACGTGTGTTTTCCAGAGTTTATTTCCAGTTTCTGGATCAAGGGCATAGAGGTCTCCTTCAAGGGTAGGGACAAAGAGTTTTCCATCTCCCAGTGCAGGAGTTGCTGTCTGTACCAGACCACCACCAAGCTCCTTTGACCAGATAAGAGATCCGGTATCTTTGTTAAAGGCCCAGACAGAGGCATTACCAGCAGTTACGAAGATCTTGTTTCCTGAAATCAGAGGTGGTACATTGACACCCCCGCTCCCGCAGGGTTCCTGATTTGAAGAAGTAAGACTTTGCCAGATGAGTTCCGGGTCCCTGGTTGGAGCAGAGCTGAGGGTATACCCACTGTTTGAGCTGTCCTTCTGGAACTCCGGCCATTCGGATCCAAGGCTCTCTTTGTTTATTACTTCAATATAGTCAGTCTTTGTTTTTGTGCTACTTATGGTTGTATTGACAACTGTGAGGTTAACAGAGTAGGTACCCGCAGTCTCGTAAGTATGCGAGGGGTTTTGCTCCGTGCTATCAACCGTACCGTCGTTATCAAAGTCCCATGAATAGGAAGAAACGTCACCAGTTGAAGCGTCTGTGAAATTAACTGTTAGAGGAGCATTCCCAGAAGTCGGTGTTGCCGTGAAATCGGCTATTGGAACGGAAGCATTCGGTGGTACTGCAATTGTTATATTATCTCCACTGACTGTGATCTTACCCATAAGGGGCGCAGTGTCACTTGAGGAGCCAAATGCATAAGAAGTGTCACCGATTCCATTGTTATCATCATCTGCGCCAGTGTAGTCGCTGTAGTAGTTGCCGAGAGAGGAGGTATAGGACTTGTTCTTGTAGCTATATTTTACAGCATCGCTGACGTACTGGACGGAACCAGCCGGTGAATCGTCATTGATGTTGACGGTGTTGTTAATGAAGTTGTTGTGGTAAATCTTATTGCCGGTGCCAGTTTTTCCATTTTTCAATTCAAAAGTGATCCCTACAGAATTGGAGTCAAAGGTGTTCCCTGTAATAATATTGCGATCACAGTAAGAATTTATCGATAAACCTCCTCCGGTGCAGTGTGAAATTACATTATCACTGAATGTTATGTCGTCTCCCCTACTAATAGAAAATGCATAGTCAGAAGTAATGTTTGTAAAGGTGTTGCCTGCAATCACACCACCATTATTTATCCTGCTCACGCTACAAGGACTATTATCAAATTGATTTTCGGTAATTATCAGTTTCCCATAAACATTACCAGTGCTGCTTGATGAGTCGGATATGTATGTATTATTCGAAAGTTCAATATTGTTCAGTATAGTTGAACTTAAACGCATATGGTTAATTTTACAGTTTCTGATTATTACATTAGTAGAATAAGAATTTGATCCACGGACAGAGACATATCTCATACTGGGCGAAGTGGACGCTGAAAAGCTTATGTTCTCAATCAGAATATCATGGGCAGTTTCGATATCAGAGAAGTCAAAATTTAGGTCAGTATAATCATTAAAATTAAAAGTTACTTTATCTGCACCTGCCCCTATAAACGATAGAGGTTTGTTGTATATATTCCAATTCTGACTTATATCATAAGTTCCGGGGTTGAAGTATATGACATCTCCAGCCTGTGCTTCATCAATTTTTGTGAGGATATCAGCCCCAGGGTTGACTTCAATAGTTTGTGCCGACGCAGATCCGACAAAGACAAACAACAGGATAAAGAATATACTTAAAAGAAAGCCGTTTTTGGTAATATTTTTTATTCTGTTTTGTGTACTATTTTGTGTCCTATTTATTATCACATTTTTCATAATTTTTAACATATTTTGTTACTCCATTATTTTTGATATTATTAAATAAGGAGGCAGCAACATTTTTTCCTGCTGCCAGGTTTTTAGGTTCAGTCCATTAAGTTGGTGAATCTCCAGATATCTACATGGCAGTTGCATTAGCTCTAGAAATAGGTCTATCAGTATTCTGGTGTTGCTGATGAGTACCTCCAGCAATTACAGGCAGCTATGACCTCATTTATGGCAATGTACTACCGTTTATAGAGTTAACATCGTTTCAAAAATTTCAATCACTTCCAATATGGCTCAAACAAAAAACAAAAAGCAAAAATTAAAAGTAAGATCTATATAAAGAAAAACAAGTAGTTTCAGTTTTTTTTGAAGACCTCCTGTATTTTCATAGGGTTATCGGTTGGTCTGGGCAGAAGAATCTGACCGCATTTTTGGTATTGTGGATGCGGCAGGATCGAGTTTCGGACCTTTTGAAGCGTCAGACCAATCGAGTTTTAAGATTATTTGAAACATATGTTGCAGGAAATTTTTAGCTTCCTGAACTTTCATTATATCTGTGGTATTTATATTCAATTATCGGTGATAATACGTAAGTTTGAAAACTACCAATAACAGTTTCTAACTTGACTGGCAACTTTCTAATTTTCATAATTTATATTTAAAATTTCGACACAAAATCTGATGCTGTATGACATTTTCGAGTGTTGACTGTATACAAATAATTTTTCTGTTTGACGCCCCTGCTAAGATTAAAGATTTGGGGGCAAATTCTATTTAAAATCTAAATAAAGTAATATTTATTTATTTATAGAAAACACATATGAAATATATGAATTTTTCGTTGTTTATTAACATATTTATAAAAAAAAGAAAAGATAAAACAAATAAAATTGAGTAAAATTAATTGATGTAAATGGAAAAACATCGAAATACAAAAAGTGCCACATAAGTTACAAATATTAAAGGATATTTTGAATGAAATGAGGCTCTGCCAAAGTTGATAAAAATTCTCTAAAATCTAAAAAATCAGTCAAAATCACGTATTTTGACATAAAATTACTTTTTAAGCCTCTAAAATAATACTTCAAAATGCCTTTGAATACTAATTAAGTTCAAAAATTGATATAATATTACATTTACTTTCAAAATTAAAATTTATTGCAATTTATAGTTATAACTTGCATAAAAATATATATATATATACATATTTATTATGTTTTGAAAACTCAAATAAAGTTTATTTCTTAATTAATAAGCTATTTATTATTCTAATTCCAACTTTAAATAAAAACAAAGAATTAAATAGATTTTAAGTAATTATTATATAAATTTTTCAAGAAATAAGCTATGCTATTTAATATTAGCGGAAATAAAGGGATTATGTGAAAAATGGCAAAACCTCAAATACATTAAAAATTACGTAGAGCGAGAAAAGATATGAAATTTTTTCCAAAAAAGTTAAAGAAGGGCTTACCCTTCAGGAATTTTGTATCAGTTCAATAATGTGGTCTGCTTCATTACTAATATATTCCGCTTCTTCGGGAGAAAGATTGCCCCAGTTTTCCTGCCTTTGGACAATATTCTTAAAGCACTGGAGTTTAAAGATGGCTATCTGATCCCGGCCATTTTCCAGTGAATAAACTACACCGTCAAGGCTTGCTGTAAAAATACATTTTGTTAGAGAGGGAGTGTCAAGGTTATCAATGTATCCCTGGAGATCTTCAATAGATGTTAATGCATCCTCAACTTCTACTTTTATATCAACAATATATGACGCATTTGCTGTATCCACAGTGACTTCGTTCGCTGTATACTCATAAGGAGCATACATGAATGTAACCTGATCATCATCTTTAATTACGTTCTGACTGAGGCCCAGTGGAGCAAGCTCACCGTTTATGTAAACAAACCAAGATGTACTTGCTCCATAATTATCTTGCACTCCGTTAATATCAGTAAGGTAAAAAGAACCATAGTCCTCATAGTACTCGTCAGATGCATTATACGTGAATCCGCTGGTCTCATCATTTGAAGCCGCATCAAGTGCACCGTGATCTGTAAGGTTTTCCACCTGGTAACTGTTAGAAGGATCGTTTGATGGAACAAAGGTAAACGTACCGTCTTCTAACGCAACAGTTCCATTAAATATCTCGGCAGGTTGTGCTGCTGCTGTACCAATCATTATTGCACTGAGGAGTGCAATTAAGACTATACTTGTTATTTTATTTTTCATATTTAGTCCTCTTCTAGGATATATGCGCGGATATAACAAAAATATAGTAAATGTTTTATTTTATACTTCGATCCTCACATATTTACATATATGTTATTTTTATACCTATAGCTCTTTTAATTTAGATCATAAGTGTTAGTTAAAAATGAAAGATTATTGCTATTGCTATTGGTTATGTATTCTTCATAGGTATGGCTTCTATTTAGCCTAAATAAAAAATAAGAAATTAGAGACATGATATTATTCTTTTGAGTTACAGTTATCATCCAAAAAAATTGAACTATATACTTTTGAAGAGTATATAAAAATGACCTTGTTTAATTGATCTTTCCCCAGATGTCCTCATAAATAACAATACGCTTACCATTATTTTTTAATGATCGCTCAAAAATCCACGATTATTATTTTTACTGGATAGTCGAAAAACAAGAGTTGGAAACTTTCAATAAAAGAATGAAGTTGAAAAGTGTGAGGCATTTCAAAATCGTAGGTTTGGACCAGTAAGGCTTTCCAGGGGAGGAGAGGGTCATAGTTGGAATAGCTATTCTACTGATCTTTAAAGAAAAAAGAGAGGAATAGGCGAATGAAAAATAAACATTTTTCACTATTAGTATGTGTAATGATAATGCTTGTGGCATTTGCATCGGTAGCAGCCGCAAGTAACTGGTCACAGTTCCAGAAAAATGAAAAACATACGGGTATAACAAGCGATGAAGGACCTGATGATGCCACCATTTCCGTAAACGGGAACACCCTTGTCGGTAGTGGAATTGAAACTGTTCCTGTTGTACTGGGTAACTATGTATATGTGGAAGGAGCAAGCAAGCTCTACAAATATGACAAATCTACACTTAATTATGTAGCTGATTGTACAGTGGCAGCAACAGGAATCCAGAATGCTAACCCCGCTTCAGATGGTAACAATATCATTTATGTCGTGGACACAGGCTATGGTTCTAATCAACAAAAGATTACAGCTGTCTATGCCAGCAACATGACTGAAAAGTGGAGTACAAACTTTGCTCCGGCATCACAGCAGTGTTCCTGTCCCATCACATACTATAATGACAACGGCGTAGGAAAACTTTTCGTAGGAACCGTTAACATGAGCACGACCGACCCTGTTAACCTGAGCGATGATGGTACATATTTTGCTTTTTATGCAGATAATGGTACTGAGATATGGAGTAGAGAAACTACTACAGGTGGTGGCTACTACTGGGCAGGCGCCGCAGTTGTGGGAAACTATTTAGTATATCCTGACGATGCTGGGACATTGACATCTGTCAGTATCTCCGATGGAACAAAAGTTAATGAGACAGATCTGTCCAATAAACAGATACGATCATCTGCTACTTATAACGCGGATGATCACCTTATATATGTCGCTGGGAAGGACAAATATGTGCATGCTGTTGCAATTGATCCAAACACCGGTAATTTAAGCACACACACAACAAGCTCCCAAATGGTATATAGTAGCACTTCAACGCCAGCGTACAACGCAGCTGATGACAGGATTTATGTGGGGTGTGGCTCTATGATTAATGGTGGCTATTTGTACTGTTTGAATGCTACCACATTGGCTAGTCACTGGGTGACGGAGGAGGATGAGATTGGCAATATCCAGTCCTCACCAGCAGTCGCCGATGACGGTATAAACAACCCACTGATATTTGTTACAGGTAATGATGGAGATGGGCTTGTATATCGCATAACAGATTTAGGTAACGGCTATAGCATCACATCCAACGGACCACCAAATGCTACATACAGCCTTGCAGGTGTGGCAATATCCGACAACTATGCATACTTCGGAAATGACGACGGATACCTTTACCAGGTTAATTAAAAAGATTTTGCAAAGGTGCAAACCTTTGCATATTACTTTTTTGTTAGGTTCGTTTTACAAAGAACTGTTCATCATTTTAATGAAAATTCAGTATTTTATTTCAGGCAAATACTCTGTAGCAAACTATAGAAGGTATTTGCCTGAAATAAAATTCTATGGTTAATTATTCATAGCTTGTTGGATAATAACCTGCTCTCTTAATTATAAAAAAATGAAGACCTTTTTAGTTTTATTCCGTATTTTCTGTTTCATCGGCTTTCTAGAATCTCCAGACTTGAAATTGCTTTTTTAATAATCTAATTCATCGATCTCAAATAAATACATAATAAGAAAATAATTACAGCTGATGACGCAGGTATTATTTTAAAGCCATATAGAATTCTGTAACACGGAAAACACAACCTGTAGCAAAATGATTTGATCTGGATATTATAACCACGGAAAACACGGAAATCACGGAAGAACCACGCCTTTACTACTTATTTCCGTGTCTTCCATGTCTCCCGTGGGTTTCAAATAAGTCATTTTGGACATACTTTGGAATCAATGCACTACCATTATCAAAAAAACTTTAAATCCATACGAAAAAGATATATTTTCCTATTTCGTTATATAATTTCTCCTATGTTTTCATAGGGGTTAGGTTAGCCTGTGCGGAACCTGCGTATCCCATAAAAGGTGTACTCGGGAAAGGAATTCGGACTCCTTGAAGTGGCAGGCTAACTGTTATCCGGGAAAAATGTGAAATTAATGAGAAGATTTAGGACTCCTTAGAATGAGCCCTGAATTTGCTTCCAAGCTGTTTTTGCGTTTTTTCGAACTTTGAGGGAATATTTATGAAACTCTTTTTTCGGTGAAGTTTATAGGTTTATGCAGTTGATACATCTTTTAGTATCTTCCACATAAACTCTGGCTGTGCTGACTGCATTTGATTTTTTCATCTGGGCTTAACTAACAGTTATTAAAGAGGTATTATGGGAGGTATACTGCTTAACTTTGTATCCTCAGTTAGCAGATGGTCATAATGAGTTAAATTAGCTTACCCATTACTTCCATTTTTCAGCACACCGATTCCAAATTATGTCCACAAATCTGAAATTTTGAATCTATCTATGGATCAATGGATTTCACATTAATAATGGATTTATTTTGGAATCTATACATTGTAATCTGAATAATTGGATATAAATCTAACAAAATCGATAATAAGTTTGAGCCTTAGAGGTAACATTGAAAAATTATCCACAAAATTCTCTCTATTAATATTGCTTACATAAATTTGTCATAAGGAAAGAAATACAACAGTCAAAAGTAATGCATTTTGTAATCATTTTTTCCATCAGTTTGAATTTCCCATAAAATCTTTATAATTATTTTTATGTTTATTTTTGCACACTGTTAAAATTTTAATATATAATGGGTACAATACAATTTTATACTCAGTAATTACTTCTTTCCTTCACGGAATTATAATTTTCTTCAAAATTTAATTTTCTCGTTACTGTAACATCCTACAAAATTCAATTTTTTCACAGAATATGCTTTCTTTGTTTAACTTTTTAAAATATTTTTATCTGATTTGCAATTCGTCTATTAAATTTATCACAATTCAATAAATAGCATTCGATGTTATTTTTGGTCTATTTTCTAGTTATTATTACCTTTTTGGCTAATGATTATTATCTAAAATCTTAGTCTTTTATACAAGTAAACTAAAATTGAGCTGAAATTACGTAATTGTTTACGATATTGAGGTGAGCATTTGAGAATTTGTGAGGCTATTGTTATTTAAAATGCCCTTTAATAACAGGTGTTAAACGGTGTTTTTCTTTGTATTGATAAGTAAAGTTTACTTTATTTATTTGTGTATAATGCAATTTCTTGTTCTTATTGATTTATTTTTTCATGCTTACTAATAAAAAATTTGAAAGTTAATCAGTAAGGTATTTCTTCAAATCAGCGTGCAGTCTCAAGATTAGGAATAATATCCTCACAACTCGGTATATTAAATTATTTTCTGGAGTAGGAATCATGAATGAACAGTTGAATAACGAAACGAGCCTTTTGAACAAAAAAATTAAGGTTTCAATACTGGCATTTTTTATGCTTTTAACGTTGTTTTCGATTTCTCCGGCGGCTGGAAGCGGAGATCTTCAGTATGAACTCGTTGCCAGTACAACCAGTGATGCCGAAGGCAACTACCTGCTTTCCGACGTTCCAGACGGAAACTATACACTTATAGCTCTTTATAATGAGGACAAATGGCGCCGTGCCGATGAACAAATTCAGGTTCAAAACGGAACGGACCTTATAGTGACTCTTGATACCTCCAGTAGGAATATCGATGAAGATGAGTCTCAGGCCCTTCTTGACCTGTCTGTCAGTGAGGCTGGCTTGTCTGGAAGTGCCAAAATCAGTGGACTTACCCGCCAGAAACAGATGAATGCGGACCCTATACCTCTGGGTTCCACAAACGTTCTTTTGTTAAAGGAAGCTGGAACAGAAACTCAGGATAACTCCAGCCAGATTCAGGATAACTCAAGTGAGACTCAGAGTAATTCCAGTGAGACTCAGAATAACTCAAGTGAGGCTCAGAGTAATTCCGGTGAAACTCAAGATAACTCCAGCCAGGTCCAGAGTAACTCCGGCAGCAGCCAGCATCTGAACATTGCCATTGTGACCGGATACAGGAGCCACGAGCTTCCACTAAAAAACCTGGCGGAAGAGGTCAACAGTAACAGCAGCCTGAACCTTACTCTTAGCTGCTTTATGGCTGACTACGTAATGGAAAATGACGTTGACCTGAGCGCAATGGACATAATCTACATCAACATGCTCAGTCCTTCAACAGCCCAGAAGCTCACACCGACAGTAGACAGTGCAATTGCTAATGGGTGTGTGGTTATTGATGATGACACCCTTCTGAATGAGAGCATCCCGCTTCCTGAAGACCAGATTGAAAGCTACAGGGAAAAACTGAACAACTACTGGAGTAATGGGGCTTACGATCAGAAAAACTTGAAAAATCTTATATTCTGCATCGCCAGTGACTGCTGCGGTAGATCTGACCTGCTATATGAGGAGCCGCATACGCTTCCAGAAAGGGCGATATACCACACAAACATGACAGGTTACTTTACCGATTCTCTGGATTCCTATCTTGCTTGGTATTCAAACCGAAGCGATGGAGGGCATGTATACGATCCTGCAAAGCCTACAATTGCAATTACCATGTACCAGAGCTATTTCCCATTCCAGATTGAGCCAATTGATGCCCTGATCTCAAAACTAGAAGCAAAAGGCTACAATGTTATTGCCACATACGGATCTGATAATCTTTCCTCCGGCGACTTTTTCAAGCAGGGGGATGAGGTCCTTGTGGATGCAATTATTTCATTTACATACTTTGGCAACAAATTTGATGCCGAAGAGCTCGGTGTGCCTGTAATCAACGGCATTGTTGACAATTACATGAACAGGACCGAGTATGAGGCAAGCAGCAGACCGCTTCCTTCGGATAAGATGATGAAGCTCGATTTGCAGGAACTCTGGGGAGCTATTGACCCGGTAATAATGGCTGCAACGGAAGTAGATCCCGAAACCGAGACTGAAACTTCGGTTTCCTTAGATTACCAGGTAGACTGGCTTGTTGACCGTGTGGAAAGCTGGGTGAACCTCAGTGAAATTCCGGAGTCGGACAAAAAAGTTGCTATAATCTATTATAATCACGGAGGAGGGAAGGATAACATAGGGGCTTCTTATCTCGATGTCATTCCAAGTTTGTCCAACCTTCTTGACGCTATGGCTAAAGACGGATATGCCGTGAATAAAAACCAGACCTTAAACGAAACTGAACTCCTGAATTTGATGCTTACCCAGGGTATAAACATAGGGACCTGGGCGCCTGGGGAACTCCAGAAAATGGTTGATACCGGCAAAGTCGTTCTTCTCCCAGAAAGTACCTATGAAAAATGGTTCTCGGAACTACCTGAAGAGAGACAGCAGGAAGTTATTGACCAGTGGGGCCCTGCACCTGGAAAAATTATGGTCTGGGAAAACGAGACTGGAAAATATCTCGTGATTCCCAGAATCGAGGTAGGGAAGAACGTAATTCTGGCTCCACAACCTTCAAGAGGCTGGCTTGATGATAACGAGGCTCTCTATCATGACAAGGATTTACCTCCTCACCACCAGTACATTGCTTTCTATCTCTGGCTCCAGCATTCCGAGGAAGAAGGAGGATTCGACAGTGATGCCCTTGTTCACTTCGGCAGGCATGGGACTCAGGAATGGCTTCCTGGAAAGGAGTTCGGGCTTTCTCGGTACGACTGGCCTTCCCTGATGATAGGTGATAAGCCTGTGATTTATCCTTATGTTATGGACGGGCTTGGGGAAGGCAATGAGGCAAAACGCAGAGGAGGGGCAGTCATAGTCGACCATCTTGTTCCACCGATTCTTTCAGCAGGAAGCTATGGAAATTATTCAAACCTGAGTGAAGCTATCCAGAATTATGAACAGGCCGAGGCAGATGCCTCTCTTAAAGCGGCTCACAGGTCTGAAGTCTTAAACCTGACCCAATCTCTTTCTCTGGATAAAGAACTTAACATGACAGAAGCAGAAAATAATGAGACTTACTTTAATACAACTTTCCTGGATAGGCTTGAAGATCTTCTGGACGAGTATAAGAACCAGTCCATGCCTTACGGGCTGCATATCCTGGGTACAAGCCCTAAAGGAGAGCAGCTTGTTGGCATGGTAAATTCAATGCTTGGAACTGACTTTGCCGACTCGGTTAATGAATTCAATAAAACCGAAGGATCCCAGCTTTATTTGCTTGACCTTGTCCTTAACCAGGGAGTCAATTCCACAAACGCCCAGAAGCAGGTGCTCGGAAAAAGCAATGAAACCGTCAGTACTTTCCTTTCCAATGCGGAAGACTATGCTGCAAACCTGTCTCTTGGGGAAGAGGAAATCGATCAGGTTCTCAATGCCCTGGACGGCAAGTTTATCCCTGGAAACCTGGGAGGAGATCCTGTTAGAAATCCGGAAACTCTACCGTCTGGAAGAAACTTCTATGCGTTTGACCAGCGGATAGTGCCAACAGAAGCTGCCTGGAATTTAGGGCAGGAGATGGCTGACCAGATGCTTGAAGCTTATGTTGCCGAGCATGGGACCTATCCGAAAAAGGTGGCTTATGTACTCTGGGCAGGGGAAACCACAAGGCATGAAGGGGTTATGGAATCAGAGATCCTCTACCTGCTCGGGGTTAAGCCTGTATGGAACAGCGGCAGAGTAGTTGATGTGGAGGCTATTCCAATGGAGACACTGGGAAGGCCAAGAATTGATGTGGTAATGCAGATCTCCGGACTCTACAGGGACATGTACCCTGACAAGGTTCGCCTGTTGGACAAGGCCGTAAAACTAGCTTATGCCCAGGAAGACTCTCCTAACTATGTCCGGGAAAATGCAGATGCTCTGAAATCTTCTTTGACGAGTGAAGGTTCTCTTAATGATAGTGAGGCTCTGGACCTTGCCCTGCTCAGGATTTTTGGGTCTTCGGACGGCGCCTACGGTACAGGCCTTCCAAATGCGATCTCTTCAAGTGATACTTGGGAAAGCAACGACGCTCTTGCAGAGCTTTACATCAACAAGATGTGTAATGCCTATGGAGAAGACGTGTGGGGCGAAGACCTGAAGGATCTTTTTAAAGAGAACCTTGAAGGGGTTGAAGTTACAGTGCACAGCCGGAGTACAAACCTCTACGGGACTCTGGATAATGACGATTTCTTCCAGTACCTTGGAGGGCTAAATCTTGCGATCAGTTCCGTTTCGGGAGGAGAGTACCCTGATTCATATATTACGAACATGCTGACAAACGGGGACGAGAAAACCGAAACTCTGGAAAAGTTTCTTACAAGGGAAACCTACTCCAGATATTTCAATTCAAAGTGGATTGAAGGTATGCAGGGAAGCGGTTATGCAGGAGCCAGGGAAATGTCGGATTTCGTTGAGAATCTCTGGGGCTGGGAAGCAACGAACCCGGATTTGATCAGTGATGACATGTGGAACCAGGTGTATAAGACGTACGTAGCGAACCAGGAACTTAGCGACTGGATTAAGAAGAATAATCCTTATGCTTACCAGTCCATGACAGCCAGAATGCTGGAGACTGCACGCAAAGGCAACTGGGATGCCTCTGATGAGGTACTCGAAAGCCTTGCTACGGAATATGAAGACTCCGTAGTCGAAGATGGAGTTACCTGCTGCCACCATACCTGCGGAAATCCCCTTCTCAACAGCTATGTATCAGGCATGGTCTCGGTCCCAGGTTTTAGCGAAGCAATAGAAAATGCTACGCAGGAATCCCTTGAACAAGAAGATACTGAAGAACAAAGCAACAGTGGTGAAAAACACAGCAGTGGTGGTAATAAAGGAAGTTCGACACCTGTAATTCGGAGTACGGAGAGCAGCAATCAGACTGTTGTAGAGAGCGATGCAGGATATGGGGTTGATTCTCCCGAACCTGCACCTGAGGTCTCGAAATCATCTGCTGACCCGGATTATGTTGAAGGCTATGAGATGCAGAAAGATTCTGCAGAAGAGCCAGATAATAGCGGTTTCTCATTTTCGGGTTCCGATATTTTTGGAATTCTCTTCGTGATAGCAGCCATTGGTGGAATCTATTTCGGGTTCTATAAAAAGAAAATGTAAAAATTTGTTAAAAGAATATTGAAAGAAGAGAGCTTTCGTTTGATGCTCTTTTCTTTTCTGTTTTTCTGAAATTCAGGTACATATTGACCTTAATTTGACCTT